>JBBSJX010000040.1:0-16230 GCA_038256825.1 Chitinophagales bacterium | reverse complement strand
AGTGATAAAAAAAACTTACACGCCTGGATTAAAAACAGCTCTGCGTATTTAAAAACGGGAGATCCTTATGCAACTGCATTATACCAGAAGTATAATAAAACCAATATGCCTGCGTTCAGCCAGTTGTCTGACGGAGAAATTGATGCTATACTAACTTACATTGCTTCTGTTCCCGATCCAAAAACCGTTACAGAGGCACCGGGTGCTGCCGGAGCACCTGCTTCATCAGGTGATAATACTTTACTCTTTGGAATTCTTACACTAATACTGGCTGTTGTTGCTTTAATTCTTTTACAGGTTAACAGTAATCTTAAAAAGTTATCTGACGATAAGCAGGGTGAAAAAACATTTGAGCCCGTTCCCTTTTATAGAAACAAGGCTTACATAGGATTATTTACTGCTATTTTATTTATGGTTGGAGGGTACTTAACGGTTTCGGCAGCTATAGGCATGGGTCGTTCTCAAAACTACCAACCTGAGCAACCAATTTATTATTCGCATAAAGTGCACGCCGGTACAAACCAGATTAGTTGTTTGTATTGCCATGGTGGTGCCCAGGAAAGTAAGCATGCAAACATCCCGTCAGTAAATGTTTGTATGAACTGCCACGTTACCATTAATGAGTATGCAGGTAAAGACAAGCTTTATAAAGAAGATGGTACTGAAGTAAATGGTACTGCTGAAATTCAAAAGCTGTATAAGTTTGCCGGCTATAATCCTGAAGTTTCAAAAACATGGGATCCTTCAAAAGCCAAGCCTATTGAATGGATAAAAATTCATAACCTGCCCGATCACGTATATTTTAACCACGCTCAACACGTAAAAGCCGGTCAGGTACAATGCCAGACTTGCCACGGCGAAATTCAAAAAATGGGCGAAGTAAAACAATTTGCAGATTTAAGCATGGGATGGTGTATCAATTGTCACCGTACAACCCAGGTTCAATTTAAAGAGAATGGCTTCTATTCAATTTATCAGAAGTTTCATGATGATTTAAATAATGGTAAAATTGATAGTGCAAAAGGTATTACAGTGGAAAAAATTGGGGGAACTGAGTGCCAAAAATGTCACTATTAATAGTTAAAGAGAATAGAGCAATAATTATTGAAGAATAAATTAAGCTAAACGCAGTTTCCAGGTTCCTTAAGGGCTCTGGGCTAAACTAACATAAATATGGAGCATAAAAAGTACTGGCAAAGTTTTGGAGAGTTGAACCAATCCGGCGCTTATCAGGCTAATGCAGATGATGAGTTTCGCGAAGATTTGCCTGTTGAAGAAGATGATAAGGGTTTATTTGATTCAAAAACGCCCCGCAGAGACTTTTTGAAATACATGGGTTTTAGTACTGCTGCTGCTGCATTAGCTGCCAGTTGCGAAATACCTGTAAAAAAAGCCATTCCTTTTGCCAATAAACCAGAAGATATTATTCCAGGTATTGCAAATTATTATGCAACTACTTATGTTCAGGACGGTGATGTTGTGAGTGTGGTAGCAAAAGTAAGAGATGGCAGGCCTATAAAAATTGAGGGTAACGAAATGTCGCCTGTAACTATGGGCGGAACTTCGGCCAAGATTCAGGCATCCGTTTTAGACTTATACGATAATGCACGTTTACGCTTTCCATTAGCTGATGGAAAAGAAGTAAGCACTTTTGAGGCTTTTGATAAAATGGTTGGTTCAGCAATGGCCGGCCTGGGCGGTGCGCCTGTTGTGTTACTTACCAGTTCCATCACTTCTCCTACTTCTAAAACGGTTATCGATCAGTTTTTAGCTAAATATCCCGGGCGCCATGTAACATATGATGCTGTTAGTTACAGTGGTATGTTATTGGCAAATGAAGCTACACATGGTAAAAGAGGCATCCCTTCCTACAATTTTGCTGCTGCAAAAGTTATTGTAAGCTTAGGTGCAGATTTTCTTGCTTCATGGGTAAACCCTGTTGAATTTGCAAAGCATTATGGCCGTGGCAGAAAAATAAATGAGCAAAATCCTAAAATGAGCCGCCATTTCCAGTTTGAGGGAATGATGAGCATGACGGGAGCTAATGCAGATTACAGGTTTCAACATCGTCCATCCGAAACCGGGGCAGTTGCTTTGGCATTGTATGCTGCTTTAGGCGGTTCTGCAACAGCACCAACTTTAAATGAAAAACTTAAGAAAGGTGTTGAGCTGGCTGCTAAAGAACTTTTAGCAAACAGGGGTACTGGTTTAGTAGTTTGTGGTAGCAACGATCCTAATGTTCAGATTATAATTAATGGTATTAATGAGTTGATTGGCGCCGGTGGATCTACCATCGATTGGTCTTCAACTTATCTGCTTCGCCAGGGTATTGATGCTGAAATGGTCACCCTGGTTGATGATATGAATTCGGGCGCTGTGGGTGCTTTATTAATAGTTGGTGCAAACCCTGCTTACAATTATTTTGATAGCAAGCGATTTGTTGATGGATTAAAGAAAGTAAAAGTAGCAGTGTCGTTCAATCCTAAAATGGATGAAACTACCCAGCTTTGTAAATATGTTATTCCCGACCATCATTATCTTGAAAGTTGGGGCGATGCTGAAATTAAAACAGGCCAGTTCTCTTTAATTCAGCCTACCATTTATCCTTTATTTAAAACCCGCCAATGGCAGGATAGCCTTTTAAAGTGGAGTAGTGCTTCCGGGGATTACCTTTCAATGGTAAAATCTTTTTGGATTGGTAAACTGGGTAGCGAAAGCAACTGGGACCAGGCTTTGCAGGATGGTGTGATTACGCCTTCTGGTTCTCAAAGCAATTCTACATCTACTTCTACATCAACTGCCGATAGTACCGGGTACAATAATGCAACCGGTGTACAGTTAGCAGCTTTGGCAACAGGTAAAGGAGGTGCCGGAAGCTTTAACGGAGGTTCTGTTTCAACTGCTTCTGCAGCACTTGCTTCCAACAAAGCAAGTACAAAAACTGAAATGGTTCTTTACCAGAACATAGCCATTGGTACAGGCGAACAAGCCAACAACCCATGGCTACAGGAAATGCCTGACCCTATTACAAAGGCCACCTGGGATAACTATGCAATGATATCCCCCGCTATGGCTTTGGCAATGTTCAATATTGATTTAACTAAGAACAAGGATATTGATGCTTACGAGGTTCACCCCGAAAAACCTGTAGTAAAAATTACTGTTGCAGGTAAAAGCCTTGAACTTCCTATTATAATAGTACCAGGAACCAACCCCGATACCATTGCTGTTGCTTTAGGTTATGGACGCAGTTTACAAATTGGTATGGCAGCATCTGGTGTAGGAAAAAATGCTTTTCCTTATGTAAGTTTTGTTAATGGTAACAGGCAATATTTTGTTACTGATGTAACGGTTGAAAAAACCGGAACAAATTACCCGGTTGCTCAAAACCAAACGCATAATTCAGCCGAAGGACGTACCGATGTTGTTTTGGAAACAACTTTGGCTACATTAAAAGCTTCGCCAAAAATGTTCTCTGAAAAAAGAGAAGAAATGGTTGAAGATTATGCAGGGAAAACAGGAAATTTTACAAAAGAAGCTACCCTATACCCTTATTTTAATAAGCCAGGGATTAAGTGGGGAATGAGTATTGACCTAAACAGTTGTACCGGTTGCGGTGCTTGTGTGGTTGCATGTAATGCTGAGAATAACGTGGCTGTGGTAGGAAAAAGCGAAGTATTGCGTGCACACGATATGCATTGGATGAGAATTGACCGTTACTATAGCGGCGATCCTGAAAATCCGAATGTGGTTTTTCAGCCGATGCTTTGCCAGCACTGCGATAATGCACCTTGCGAAAACGTTTGCCCGGTAGCAGCTACCAACCATAGCAGTGAGGGTCTCAACCAAATGATTTACAACCGTTGTATCGGTACAAGATATTGCGCTAACAACTGTCCGTTTAAAGTTCGTCGTTTTAACTGGGCCGATTATATGGGTGCTGATAGCTTCCCCGATAACCAGGTAGGTATTATTACAGATGCTTCTATGCAGATGAATGATGACCTAACAAGGATGGTATTAAACCCGGATGTTACTGTAAGAAGTCGTGGTGTAATAGAAAAATGTACGTTCTGCGTTCAGCGTTGCCAGGATGGTAAATTGAAAGCTAAAAAAGAAAGCCGTCCTCTTAAAACAGGTGGTAGTGGCGAGTGGGATGTAAAAGTGGCTTGCCAGCAGGCCTGCCCAAGCGATGCGATTGTTTTTGGTAACGTTAACGATGATCAAAGCGCTATCTACAAAACCCGTAGCGAAAATAACGGCCGTATTTTTTATGCCTTGGAAATGTTGCACGTATTACCTAACGTAAGCTATTTAGCTAAGGTTAGAAATACTGACGAAATTATTCGCGAAGAACATGAAGTTGAAGGGCATGCTACAGAAGCAGCACCTGCGCACGCATAACTAATAAATATTTTGAGCAGGAAACTGCTAAATACTATAGTTCTTTATACAAATAACCAGGATTTTTTTTTTGAGCCAGGCGGTTAGCAGTAATGTGGCATTCTTGCGTCGCACACTTGTACGGCATCAAAATAAACGACTGATTTATATATAGAAGATTAGCCGGAAGGATGAGCAGAGAACAAAATGTTGCAGTGTGCGACGCAACGATGTTGAATAAAGAGTTGAAGCTGGATACCAAAAAAAATTAAAAGAATAAATAATTTTAAAATCAGCGGTTGCTGATTCTAAACTAAACCAGATGCATTTAAAGTACGAATCACAACTTAGGGAACCACTGGTTGACGGTAATAAGGATTACCACCAGGTAACGGAAGATATTATTCGTCCTATTGAAGTCAAGCCGGGTAAGCTCTGGTATATTGGTTTCTTTATTTCGGTAGCGCTTCTGCTATTTGGGGTATACAGCGTTTACCGCGAGGTTACATATGGTATTGGACAATGGAACCTGAATAAAACGGTGGGTTGGGGATGGGATATTACCAACTTTGTTTGGTGGGTTGGTATTGGTCATGCCGGTACTTTGATTTCTGCAATCTTGTTATTGTTTAGGCAGGGATGGAGAACAGGTGTTAACCGTGCTGCGGAAGCGATGACGATTTTTGCGGTAATGTGTGCGGGGCAATTCCCTATTTTTCACATGGGACGTGTTTGGCTGGCCTTCTTTATTATGCCTTACCCTAATACCCGCGGACCAGTTTGGGTTAACTTTTCTTCGCCTTTGCTTTGGGACGTATTTGCCATTTCTACATATTTTACGGTTTCCCTATTGTTCTGGTATTCTGGTTTGTTACCCGACTTTGCTACGGTTAGGGATCGTGCCAAAACCAAGTTGCGTAAATTATTATATGGTGTTGCATCTTTTGGCTGGACAGGTAGTACCAAACACTGGCAGCGTCACGAAAGTCTTTCCCTGGTTCTTGCAGGTTTGGCCACGCCATTGGTATTATCGGTACACACCATTGTATCCTTTGACTTTGCCACCTCCGTTATTCCTGGATGGCACACAACCATTTTTCCGCCTTACTTTGTTGCGGGAGCTATCTTCTCAGGTTTTGCAATGGTACAGTCGTTATTAATAATAGTAAGAAAGGTTTTAAGCCTGGAGGAATATATTACTGTTGGCCATATTGAAGCAATGAACAAGGTTATTGTATTAACCGGTTCCATTGTAGGTATTGCTTACTTAACCGAATTATTTATTGCCTGGTATAGTGTAAATCAATATGAACAGTACGCTTTCTTTTACAGCAGGGCTAATTTGTTTAGTCCTTACGGTTGGGCGTATTATGGAATGATGTTCTGTAATGTGGTTTCTCCCCAATTGTTCTGGTCTCGTAAACTTAGAAGAAATGTATACTTCACCTTCTTTATGAGTGTGATAGTAAATATAGGTATGTGGTTTGAGCGTTTTGTAATCATTGTTACATCATTGTACCGCGATTATTTACCAAGTAGCTGGCCTTATTACTATAGTCCAACCATTTGGGAGATTGGGTTTTACGTGGGAACGTTTGGATTATTCTTTACCTGTTTCTTCCTGTTCGCAAAATATTTCCCTGTAATTGCAGTAGCTGAGATTAAGTACGTGTTAAAAACTTCGGGAGAAAACTTTAAAGAGCGGATGGATGTTGTGGAGAATCAAAAAGTAGATGATTTTGTTCACGAGCATGCTCATTAATTGAGTTTGCTTTTGAAAGATTGAATTAGTGATATAATAAACCAACGGTATGCCCGAGGTTAAAAGCTAAATAATATGGCATTAAAAAGATTTGTTGTAGGGTGTTTTACTGATGAAGAAGTTTTGTTTTCCGCAGTAAAAAAGGTAAGAACGGCGGGTTATAAAATCCATGATGTTTATACACCTTATCCTGTTCACGGGTTAGATA
Source organism: Chitinophagales bacterium (assembly GCA_038256825.1). Lineage (GTDB taxonomy): Bacteria > Bacteroidota > Bacteroidia > Chitinophagales > Chitinophagaceae > Segetibacter. The sequence continues at coordinate 9,877 of JBBSJX010000040.1, read as the reverse complement.
AAGCTTTGGGTATGCGTGATACCAGTTTGCATACTGCTGGTTTTATTTATGGAATTACCGGAACCGCAACAGCATTGGGTTGTATGGGTTGGATTTTTACAAAGGACTGGCCTTTAAATATTGGTGGTAAACCAAACTTTCCATTACCGGCCTTTATACCTATTACATTTGAACTTACGGTACTTTTTGCCGCCGTGGGTATGGTAATGACGTTTTGCTACTTATGCCAGTTGGCTCCATTTGTTAAACACCATCATTTTCATCCGCGTGCAACCGACGATCTTTTTGTAATGGCTGTTGAATGTACCGGCAAAACAAACGTTGAGGATTTGAAAGGGTTTTTACAAAGTGCCGGGGCAAGTGAAGTTAATTACCAGGTTGCTGAAACAGGCTGGTGGTTTGGCCGCTACGATAAGCAACAGAAATTATACGCTGATGAGCATCCGGTAATCGCCTAATGAATTTTATCAAGATTTATATAATGAAGAAATTATCAATATTATCAATTTGTTTCCTGGTTGTTTTAGCCATTACCAGTTGTGGTGATGATGTTAAAAGAAGCCCTGGTACGATTTACATGCCCGATATGGCTATTAGCAGGGCATACGAAACTTATTCCGATCATTCAAACCTGGCAGGCAAGGGGATTAATTATACCAATCAGCCTGTAATGGGTACGGTTGCCCGTGGAGAGGAATTGCCTTACCATCTTAAAAATGACAGTGCTGGTCTTGCAATGAGTGCTGGGGTTATAAACCCTATTTCGAAGTGGAGTGTTAAAGACAGTGTTGAAACGGAAAGGTTGTATTTAATAAACTGTGCTATTTGTCACGGAACTAAATTAGATGGTAACGGCCCTTTATATAAAGGTGGAAACGGACCTTATGCAGCTAAGCCGGCTACTTTGGTGGGCGACCCTGCAATCGCAGCAAAAAGCGAAGGTGATTATTACCATGTTCAAACCTACGGTAAAGGACAAATGGGAAGCTATGCTTCGCAGTTAAACAGGAAGCAACGTTGGATGATTGCCCGGTACATAAAACTAAAACAAAAAGCTGCAGGTGGAGCTGCCGCCCCGGCAACAGATACAACAGCGACTGCAAAAAAATAATTGAACGTTAAAATAACAGTATTCAAAAAATATTAAGATGGCATCTATCAGAGAACAATTTGAAGTATCCGGTAATATGAGAACCTGGTCAATGGGTTTGATTGCAATTGGAGTACTTGCCTTCATTATTGGTTTAATTACAAAAGGCTTTAGCAGCGATGCACATGAGCAGGCAATTTTTTGGGGAACAGTAATGTATAATAGCATCTTCTTCTTACTTATTTGTAATGCGAGCATGTTCTTCATTTGCGTAACAACGCTTGCTAAAGGTGGCTGGCAAACGGTTTTCAGGCGTGTTCCCGAAGCGATATCTGCTATTGTTCCAATTTTAGGCATGATCGCTGTTTTTGTGTTGTTATTTGTAGCATTTGGGTTAAAAAATTCAGATCATGGACATCCTATTTACCACTGGCTTACACCTAATAACGATCAGATATTATTAAAGAAAAGTGGTTTTCTTAATCCTACCTTCTTTGTGGTTTGGACTCTTCTTTCAGTTGGTTTATGGAGCTGGCTAGGTATGAAAATGCGCCAGTTAAGCCGTGAAGCGGACGAAAAGCAAATGACTTTAGAAGAAGGCGAAAACTGGTTTCATAGAAATTTGATATTTGCCTCCATGTTTACCGTATGGTTTGGTTTAACGGTTGGTTCTGTAACACCCTGGGTTTGGATTATGAGTATTGATGCGCACTGGTATAGTACGATGTTTAGCTGGTACACCTTTGCCAGTTCATTTGTATCGGGTATTTCACTGATTGTACTGTGGGTTATCTATCTTAAAAATAAAGGACAACTTCATTTAACTACCGAAGAGCATATTCATGATTTGGGTAAGTTTATGTTTGCTTTCTCTATATTCTGGACTTACTTATGGTTTTCGCAGTATATGTTGATCTGGTATTCAAATATTCCGGAAGAAACTATTTATTTCAAGCATCGTGTTCAGGGTGCATGGCACGGCATATTCATTTTAAACTTAGTTATTAACTTTGTGTGTCCATTACTTATTCTGATGAAACGTTCCAGCAAAAGAAATTATACTTTACTCACCTTTATGGCGGTATTAATTATTTTTGGTCACTGGATCGATTTCTTACAAATGGTAATGGGTAGTATTTCAAAAGAACATGTAACACTGAGTTGGTTAGACTTTGGAATACTGGCCTTGTTTGCTGGTTTAATTATACTTTTTGTGGGTAAAGCTTTGGCAAAAGCGCCATTAGTTTCGGATAGCAATCCATTTCTTAAAGAAAGTATAATACATCATACTTAAATAATTAAACACCCGATTTTTTTAACAAAAATCGCTTGTAAACGTTTTATTGTAGACTAGAAAATATTAGAACTTATCATGTCAATGTATTTTACCATCGCCGTAATAGTGTTAGTGTTCGTGGTGATCTTTCAGATTGCCAAGGCAAGTGAGTATGTGGCAATACTTAAAGGAGAGGAACAATCAGCTAAACAAGCTAATAAAATCAATGGTTTTTTAATGATATCCTTTCTTGTATTGGGATTGATAGGTGTTTATTACTGTCACGAAATATTAAAAGGAAGAATATTGGGTGAAAGTGCATCTGTTGAGGGAGAAAAGGTTGATGAAATGATGTATTTAACTATTATCATTACAGGTATAGTGTTTTTTATTACGCAGATTTTATTGTTTTGGTTTTCTTACAAATACCAGGAAAATGATAATAGGAAAGCGTTCTTTTTTCCTCATAACAATAAATTAGAAGTTTTTTGGACTGTGGTTCCGGCAATTGTTCTTTCTGTTTTGGTGGTTATAGGGTTAAGAAACTGGTTTATTTTTACCGGTGAGGCTCCAAAAGAATCATTGGTAGTGGAAATTACCGGTAAACAATTTGGCTGGATCTATCGTTACCCCGGTAAAGACAAAATTTTTGGTAAAAAATATTTCCGCAATATTGACCCGGCTAATAATCAGCTTGGTTTAATCTGGGCCGATAATAAGGAAGCAAATCAAACGGCTGACCCTGCAGCAAAGGATGACATTGTTATGGATGGAGGTCAAATGTATGTGATTAAAAACAGGCCTGTAAAATTAGTAATCGGGTCAAGGGATGTAATTCATGATGTAGGTTTGCCACATTTTAGGATGAAGATGGATGCGGTTCCGGGAATTCCAACAACCTTATGGTTTACTCCAAAGTTTACTACCAAGGAAATGAAGGAAAAAACAAGCAATGCTAATTTTGAATATGAAATTGCCTGCGATCAAATGTGTGGTAATGGACACTACTCCATGAAAGGAATTATTAAGGTAGTAACCCAGCAGGAATTTGATGCGTGGTCAGTAACCCAAAAGCCTGCCTATTTTGCTGCTTTTCCTGAAAATGAATCAGGTGCCTCACCGGCTGTGAAACCTATTGCCGATAGTACTCAGGTAACAGCAGCAGGTATAGCTAAAGGTCAACTGACATTGAAATAATATAAGTAAAACTTCTTTGCCTGTAAAGGCAATTTGAAAATTTAGATATGAGCAACGAAGAGATTTTGCACGCACAAACTTCTACCGGACATTCGGTAGAGGCCTCTCATCATGATCATCACGGAGAGCATCATCATCATGAGACTTTCATAACCAAATATATCTTTAGCCAGGATCATAAAATGATCGCAAAACAGTTTTTAGTAACTGGTATGATTTGGGCTGTGATAGGTGGTTTGATGTCAGTATTATTCCGTATTCAATTAGCTTATCCCGACCAGTCATTTCCGTTTTTGGAAACCCTGCTTGGAAAGTGGGCCAAAGGTGGACATATTCAACCTGAAGCTTATTATGCCTTGGTTACTACGCACGGAACTGTATTGGTGTTTTTTGTATTAACCGCAGGTTTAAGCGGAACTTTTGCAAACTTTCTTATTCCGCTACAGGTTGGTGCCCGCGATATGGCTTCTCCCTTTATGAATATGTTGAGTTACTGGTTCTTTTTTGTTGCAGGTATCATCATGCTTTCTTCCATATTTGTTGAAACGGGTCCTTTTTCTGGCGGTTGGACGGCATATCCGCCACTTAGTGCACTTGGTTCAGCTTCGCCTGGATCTAAAACGGGTATGGATTTATGGTTGATTAGTATGGCACTATTTGTCGTTAGTAGTTTATTAGGCGGCTTAAATTACATCGCCACCATTTTAAATATGCGTACTAAAGGTATGAGCATGACCCGCTTACCTTTAACTATTTGGGCATTATTTTTCACCGCTATTTTAGGAGTATTGTCTTTTCCTGTATTGTTTTCAGGATTTATATTATTGATTTTTGACAGAAACTTCGGTACCAGCTTTTTCCTAAGTGATATTTATGTGAATGGTGTAGGGGCTTTACCTAATGAAGGTGGTAGCGCCATTCTATATCAGCACTTGTTCTGGTTCTTAGGTCATCCGGAAGTATATATCATCATTCTTCCAGCGATGGGTATTGTATCTGAAGTATTGAGTACCAATGCCCGAAAACCGATTTTTGGATACATGGCGATGATAGGATCGTTATTTGCGATTGCAGTTCTGGCCTTTTTGGTTTGGGCGCATCATATGTTTGTATCGGGATTAAATCCATTTTTGGGTTCGTTCTTTGTACTGTTAACATTATTGATTGCGGTTCCTTCTGCTATAAAAGTTTTTAACTGGCTAACCACTTTATGGAGAGGTAACATCAGGTTTACGCCCGGAATGTTATATTCAATTGGTTTTGTGAGTATGTTTATTTCCGGTGGATTAACAGGTATATTCTTAGGTAACTCTGCATTGGATATCCATTTACACGATACTTATTTTATCATAGCACACTTTCACATTGTAATGGGTGTGGCGGGTATTTTTGGTATGTATGCGGGTCTTTATCATTGGTTTCCTAAAATGTTTGGACGTTATTTAAATAATACCCTGGCCTATATACATTTCTGGATAACATTCGTTGGTGCTTACCTTATTTTCTGGCCGATGCACTACGAGGGATTAGCAGGTATGCCACGCAGGTATTATGATTATTCAAACTGGGAGAGTTTTAAAATGTTTACAGGCCTGAACGAATTTATTTCAATTGTGGCAATGATTGTTTTTGCTGCACAAATTATGTTCCTTATTAACTTCTTCTACTCTGTTTTTAAAGGTAGAAAAGTCACCTCTCAAAACCCGTGGGGTTCAACAACTTTGGAATGGACAACACCTATTAATCCAGGGCATGGTAACTGGGTAGGAGAAATTCCGGAAGTTCACCGCTGGGCATATGATTATGGTAAGGATGGGAAAGATTTTATTTCTCAAACAACACCAGTTGGGGCTGATGAAAGTAATCACTAAAATTATCTGTAGCCTAGGTATTAATAGCTACAGTTAACTATACTTAATGCCCTGAGTTATCGGGGCATTAGTTTTAATAAAGGAAGAGCGAGGATTGACGTTATAATGAGTTCTATAGAAAATACATCGGGTAGCTTTACCATTGCTGCAAAAGTGAAAGATTACTTTCAGCTAATAAAGTTTACCTTAAGCTTTACGGTTGTTTTTTCGTGCGTAATCTGTTATTTGCTTGCTCCAGGTATTACTTACAACTTAAAGATGGTAATACTTCTTTTTGTTGCAGGCATGTTGATTACTGGTAGTGCAAATGCGATTAACCAGGCAGTGGAAAAAGATACGGATGCCTTAATGAAGCGTACTGGAAGCAGGCCGGTGGCAAGTGGCAGAATGAGCCAGCAGGAAGCCTATATTTTTGCAGGCCTTGCCGGTTTGTTGGGGGTTTTGATGATGTGGCAGTTCTTTAATTTAACGGTGGCTTTTCTATCAGCGTTTAGTTTGTTTTTATATGCGTTTATTTACACTCCATTAAAAAAAGTGAATTCGATTGCCGTATTGGTAGGAGCCTTTCCCGGAGCATTGCCTTGTTTAATTGGTTGGGTTGCCGGTACAGGTGAATTTACGGCAGGTGGTTGGGTATTATTCGGCATACAATTTTTATGGCAGTTCCCTCATTTTTGGGCGATTGCCTGGGTTGCACATACGGATTACAGTAAGGCAGGATTTAAATTATTACCGGCTGATAAAGGACCCACAAAGTTTACAGCACTTCAATCGGTAATGTATTCTTTATTGATGATACCCTTTGGCATGTTGCCTTATTATATAGGTATGACAGGGTACTTTAGTTTATGGATTGTGCTACTATGTAACATTGCTATGGTTATTCAATGTATACGATTGTATATAAATATGGATGTAAAGTCGGCAAGGAGGGTAATGTTTAGTAGTTATATTTACCTGCCTATAGTTTTGCTTGCATTATTGGCTGACAAACTATAAAAAATAGCATTTAAAATAGTTAGCAGGGGTTGTATATAAATTGTTTGGTATTGAGGTAACGGTTGAAGAGTGCGACGCAACGATGTTTAATAGTTATTCAATTGCCTGTAACAAAAAAGCGTTTAAAATTATTTGAGATGATGGCTACTGTGAGTGAACAACAAAGAAAGAGATTACATCCACATAAATTTATGTTGTGGATTGGTATGGCAAGTATTGTAATGATGTTTGCCGGTTTTACAAGTGCGTATATTGTTAAGCGAAATCAGAGCAACTGGCTTGAGTTTGGATTACCTAATTATTTTTGGGTATCGACCGGTGTAATTTTGGTGAGTAGTTTAACTATACATCTTGCTATGCTTGCTTTTAAAGATCGTAACATGTCGAGGTACAGAACCTTGATTACGATTACGGCTTTTTTAGGTGTACTTTTTACGGTTTTGCAATGGCTGGGTTTCATGAGCCTTGAAAATGCCGGGGTTAAACTTATTGGAAACAATAGTAACCCTGCAGGTTCGTTTGTAGGAGTTATAACCGGGGTGCATATGTTACACGTGATAGGCGGTGTAGTTGTTTTATTAGTTATGTTTTTTAAAGCATTTAGTAACAGGCAAAAAAATTACAGTACCGTGCCCATTGAAATGGCTAGTACATATTGGCATTTTGTAGATGCTATCTGGATTTATTTGTTTGTGTTTTTTAATTGGGTGCATTAAAGGTTTCGCTTTTTATTAATGGCTACCACGGAGTGAAGAAGGAAAGATTTGCAGGTAACTTTTAAAAATAAGCAAAAAAGTAAGGATCGAATTAAGGTTAAAAGGTTTTTGATAAATAAAATACTTGAATTTTTTAGTGCTGTTTTCAGTATGGCCTAATAAATTTGCATACCAAACTTAAACAGAAGAAATGTCAACAACTGTAGTACCAACGGATCAAAAATGGTGGAGTGGGGGAAGAAGCCCATTTAATGTAGAATATGGCAAACTAATGATGTGGTATTTTTTAATGAGCGACGCCTTTACATTTGGAGCGTTTCTTATTAGCTACGGTACCATTAGGTTTGCAAGTAATGGCTGGCCCGATCCAAACGAGGTGTTTCAATCTTTTCCTTTTTTAGGAAGCGGGTTGCCTTTGTTATTTGTGAGTTTGATGACTTTCATATTGATTGTTAGTTCGGTTACGATGGTACTGGCTGTAAAGGCGGGACATGAAAGGAAAAAAGAACTGGTAGTTAAATACCTTATCTGGACCATCATTGGAGGAATAGCTTTTTTATTGTGCCAGGCATGGGAGTGGAACCACTTACATCATGAGGGCGCCTGGTGGGGTCGTAATCCGTTTCCTAATTCCGACGGTTCTCTATCTACTACTACCAATTTTTCTAATTTCTTTTTTACCATTACTGGTTTTCATGGCTTTCACGTATTATCGGGTGTTGTAATTAATATTATTATGTTGATTATGACTTTAAAAGGAACTTTTGAAAAGAAGGGCCACTACCTGATGATTGAGAAGGCTGGATTATACTGGCACTTTGTAGATCTTGTATGGGTATTTGTTTTTACCTGTTTTTACCTGGTGTAAGTTTACAAACATTTTTTTACCTGTTAATCATATTAAATGGAACATACAATATCACATAAGGACGAACAATTTGAGGCAAAAAATGAAGTGAAGAAGGTGACGATTATCCTTTCGGTTTTAACATTGGTTGAGCTAGCCTTGGGTTACCTGATGTTTAAAATGTTTCCCGATGATGGTTTTGCCCGAAATTTTATTAAGGGAACCATCATTATATTAATGCTTGCAAAAGCTTATTATATTGTAGCCTACTTTATGCACCTTGGCCACGAAATCAAGAACCTGATTATGACCATTGTGGTTCCACTGGTACTTTTTGTTTGGTTTATTATCGCCTTCCTTTACGACGGTCATTCGTTTAATGTTAACCGAAATACTTACGACAGGTACAAGAATGAAAGAGGCCAGCCAAACCAAATGAACCCACATGCTGAACCTGCCCGGGAGCACAATGAGGTAAAGTCTAAAACGGTGGAGTAAGAGATTTGATTAAGCAATTTTAATTTGAATATTATACTATTAACCATCGCTCCATTGCGGTGGTTTTTTTATAAATAAACTTAGCAACCATGAATAAAAAAGCTGTTCTGGCTTTAATTCTTGCAATTTTAATCCCGGTAGTTTGTTATTACGCGGTTAAATGGACCAGTGAAGAAGCGATTATAATGCCGCGGAAATATTATATGGATTCGGTTATAACAAATACTAAGGATGGCAAAACCACCACCGATACCACCTGGCATAAAACATCCAACATAACTTTGGTAAATCAACTAGGCGATACCGTAAGCCTGTACGATATACAAAACAGGGTTATCGTAGCTGATTTTATGTTTACCCGGTGTCCATCCATTTGTCCAACACTCACCAAAAACATGGCCCGGTTACAACAATCGTTTTCTCACTATAACATGGGGCGCCGTGTGATAGACTCCTCCATCGTTAATTTTCTTTCTTTTTCTATTGATCCTGAAAGAGATTCAGTACAGGCTTTAAAAAAGTATGCTGATCGTTACGGGGTGGACCACGATAACTGGTGGTTACTTACCGGCCCCAAAAAAACCATTTACGATTTTGCCTTAAACGAAATGAAACTTGGTTTAGTTGATGGCGAAGGGGTAGACTCTTCCTTTATTCATACACAGAAACTGGTTTTAATGGATCGTGATTATGTTGTGCGGGGTTATTATGATGGATTAGATTCTATGGCACTAAAAAACCTGGCCCGCGATATTGCCTTATTAATGCTCGAAAAAGATAAATCGGTAAAGCTCAATCTTTTTAGAAAGTAGTGTGTTACTGTATAAACAAAAATTAATGTTACAGCAGAGTTTAGAGAAAAATGACCGGAAAGCCAACTGGTTGATTGGTATTTTTTCAGTGGTTGTTTTTGTAGTGGTGGTTATTTTGGGAAAGGTGCAGTACAAAGTTGACCTGGGATTTGATATTCATATTTTTGCTAAAATAAATGCATTCATCAACTCTCTTGTTGCCGTATTGTTAATTGCCGCTTTAATTGCAGTTAAAAGCAGGAAGTATATTTTACACAAGCGCATCATGATTACGGCGCTTATACTATCGGTGTTGTTCCTGGTATTTTACATAGCGCATCATTTATTTGCCGGCGAAACCAAATTTGGCGGCGAGGGCTATATTCGCCTGGTTTATTTTATACTACTGGCAACCCATATTATTTTGGCTGCTTTAATTCTTCCCTTTATTTTATTTACGGCTTACCGAGGACTTACCGCCGAGTATAGCAAGCATAAAAAGCTCGCCCGTTACACCTGGCCATTGTGGTTATATGTGGCTATTACGGGGCCAATTGTGTATTTTTTCATCAGTCCCTACTATACTTAATTT
>JBBSJX010000039.1:0-16575 GCA_038256825.1 Chitinophagales bacterium | reverse complement strand
CTTTCCTGTTCCCTCCATAATACCGGGAATGGTACGAAACTGGCGACGCACTTCTTCAACCATTGCCATAGCTGCTTCACCCACCGCACGAATGGCAAGAGAAGAAAATATAAAAGGGATCATTGCACCAATGAATAAACAAGCCAAAACATTTGCTTTGTAAATATCGATACCCGCCATTGCGTAACCGTTGTGGTTAATAACACCCACATAAGCTGCAAACAATGCTAAAGCCGTTAAAGCGGCAGAAGCAATGGCAAAACCTTTTCCGGCTGCAGCGGTTGTATTTCCAACTGCATCAAGAATATCAGTTTTTTCACGCACATCAGCAGGTAACTCACTCATTTCAGCAATACCACCGGCATTATCTGCAATAGGACCAAAAGCATCAATAGCTAATTGCATAGCCGTAGTTGCCATCATACCCGCAGCGGCAATGGCTACACCATATAAGCCTGCAAACTCGTAGCTTCCGTAAATACCACCTGCCAAAACTAAAATAGGTAAAAAAGTACTTTCCATACCAACAGCCAAACCACCAATGATATTAGTTGCGTGCCCTGTGGCCGACTGGCGAATTATACTCATAACCGGGCGCTTACCCATAGCCGTATAATATTCAGTAATCATACTCATTAATGTACCCACTACTAAACCAACTATGATGGCACCAAAAACTGCATTAGGAGTAAAAGTGAAATTGCGCAGTACCATTGTTTCAGGTAAAATCCAGGTAACTAAAAAATAAGAAGCAATTGCAGTTAATACAATTGAACCCCAGTTGCCCATATTTAAAGCTTTCTGAACTGCATCGGTACTTAAACCTGTTTTATCCGAAATTTTTACAAACAAGGTTCCTACTATTGAAAATAAAATACCTACGCCTGCAATCATCATAGGTAATAATATCGGGGCAATATCTCCAAATTGGTTTAATGCTTCTTTAGGAATAACGGTTTCGCGACCCAAAACCATGGTTGCTAATACGGTGGCCACGTACGAACCAAATAAATCTGCTCCCATACCTGCCACATCACCTACGTTATCACCCACGTTATCCGCAATAGTTGCCGGGTTTCTAGGATCATCTTCGGGAATACCAGCCTCCACTTTTCCTACAAGATCGGCACCTACGTCGGCAGCTTTGGTATAAATACCGCCACCCACACGGGCAAATAATGCAATACTTTCAGCACCAAGCGAAAAACCGGTAAGCACTTCAATAGTTCTTTCCATTTCAACGCTATCAACGGCAAATCCTGGAGCAAAATAGGCTCTTAAAATAATGAACAAACCGCCTAAACCTAAAACAGCAAGACCCGCAACACCTAAGCCCATAACCGAACCACCGGTAAACGAAACTTTTAATGCCTGGCTTAAACTCGTTCTTGCTGCTTCGGCTGTACGAACGTTTGCCTGGGTTGCAACCCGCATACCTACATAACCTGCAAGTGCACTTAAAAAGGCACCCAAAATAAAAGCCACTGCAATACTCCAGTGGCTGTTTGGGTTGCTAAAACCCATAAACCCTAATAATAAACAGGCGATGATTACAAAATAGGTCATTATTTTATACTCTGCTCTCAAAAAAGCCATGGCTCCTTCCTGAATATATTGTGCAATTTCTTTCATGCGGGCAGTACCTGCATTTTGTTTAGACACCCAGTTAAATTTAACCAGTGTATACAACAGGCCGATAATACCCATTACCGGAACGGCATAAATCAATTTGTCCATAATCAATTGGTCTAGAATTTTTAAAGTCGGCAAAAATAGGATAAAGCCGCAATATAACAGGATATTAACTTAAACACGAAAAGGAAAAATTTAATTGTTTAAAGTAAGAAGAAGTTCTATGGATAATAACATTGACAATTGTAGGTTACCACAAAACTTATTTAAAATAAATATTTGGTAACCAACGGCATAACGCTTGTTTATCATTGTTGCGTCGCACATGTTTACAGTTGAATCTTTATTGAAGCACTATCAAAATTTAAAAATAAAAAGCCCGCTTAAGCTGTAAAACAACTAAAGCGGGCATTATTTTAAATGTAGTATCCTTTTGTTATTTTTTTGTCAGCGCTATAGCTTCCTCAGGATTTTTATAGTTAGGTACCCTGTTATTAATAGGAGGAAGTGATCTCAGGTAGGTAAATACTGCTTTTAAATCATCATCATTTAAATTTCTTACACTTTCCCATGGCATAGGTGGCATTATGGGTCTGCCATCAGCCTGGCCCAGGTGTTTACCGCTTCTTAATGTTTTTATAAATATATCTGCATCCCAGGCACCAATACCTGTTGCTGAATCAGGGGTTAAATTTGCAGGATAAGAAATGCCCCAGGGGCCTATAGCTGCGGTTAACCCGGGTGAAAATAAAATATAATTACCCGGTTTTAAGGCAGCGGGATCAAAGGGAGGTAAGTTATCTGTTGCAGGATGACCTGAAAGTAACCTGGAAGAATCGAAAGTAACACCCTCCGGGCCAAAGTTTTTGGGGCTATGACAATCATTACATCCTCCAAAGGTTACAAGATACATTCCTCTTTTAGCAAGATCTTCATCCTCCATAGACCGCATTTCAGAAATATTTTTAGATTGATCGCTTTGTTCACTCTTTGAGTTACACGAGGAAACTAATAAAAACCCAGGCAATAAAACAATTGACAGGCTAGCGGCTAGTTTTAAACAATTTTGCATAACATTACTTTAAGGTGATTAAATGAAGGTTGTTACACAAAATAAAAATTTTAAATACTTAATGCAATAGGGCCTAATAGCAAAAGGTTGTTCAAATTTTATTTTTTAAAAGTGGGTTGCAGCCGTATTAAATAACTTTGTATTTAAAAGAAATTGTTGATTTTTTGTTCTGGTTCATTTAATTATTCACATAAAACACAAAATATTTAAATGTTAGGATCGCTTACTTTTTCATTCAATAAATTGCGCCGGTAATGAAACAATACAACGATACCTGGCAACACAAAGGATTAAGAAACAAATTAGTAGCTATACTAAGAGACAAAGGAATATCCGATGAAAAGGTAATATCTGCTATTCAAAACATTCCCCGCCATTTTTTTTTAGACTCAGCATTCGACAAGATTGCTTATGAAGACCGGGCTTTTCCGATAGGTGAGGGGCAAACCATTTCGCAGCCATATACAGTGGCGTACCAATCGCAGTTACTGGAAATTAAACCTTATGATAAAGTGTTGGAAATTGGTACCGGCAGCATGTACCAGGCCGTTGTTTTAGCCGAAATGGGTGCAAAAGTGTACACTATTGAGCGGCAGAAAAAATTGTATGAGCACAATAAAGCCTTTATACTTAGAAGCAAATACCCTAACATAAAATATTTTTACGGCGATGGTTTTGAAGGATTGCCAACTTATGCTCCTTTTGACAAAATAATAATCACTGCTGCAGCTCCATTTATTCCGCCGAAACTTATTGCTCAATTAAAAACCGGCGGAAAAATGGTTGTTCCTGTAGATGAAGGCCCTCACCAACGGATGTTGCGGATTACCAAATTAGCCACTGGCGATTTTGAGGATGAAGCATTTGATAACTTTTCGTTTGTGCCGATGCTGCAAGGGAAAAATGGTTAATAATGTTGATTTGTAAGTAAAAGTACAAGAGTGCGACGCAAGTAAAGTATCGGAAATTTACAAATGCCCGGTCAAAAAAAAACAAAATTTTGAGCATAAAAAAAGCCGGAGTAAAACATTACCCCGGCTTTTTTTATGCTATTAAAACAATTACATTGGCATTTGAATTTCGCCACCGCTTTGATCAGCTTTCAAATTCTTTCTTTTAAACAAATTAACATCGAACTTACCAAAACGATAAGAGAAGTTTAATCTTGCAACCTGCGGATCTCTTCTACGCTCAGAAGTTTGCCTTAAGAATGAAGACTCAGAATAGGTGCTGTATAATTGAGTTCTTAAAAAGTCGTTCATACTTAAGGTTAGCGATGCACTGGTTCCACCTTTCCAGGTCCAGTCTTTACGCAAAGCAATATCAAAACTATAACGTGCATTTATATATCCCTGTGCTGTTGCTGTTGGTCCACCACCAAACATTCCGCCTCCACGTCCGCCACCACGGCCACCTTCGCTAGGTAAAACCGTTTTAGCATAATAATCGCCCGATAATTGGATAGAATAGGTTTTGGCGATTTTTATATTGTTATTCATTTTTACAAACCAACTTGTGCGCTGGTTACTAATCACACCCAATTTAGGATCAACAATATTAATTTTTGAATTGAAAATATTCAGGTTTACCGTCATGTCGTACCATTTGGTTATAGGCATTCTGTTGGTAAGCTCAATACCATAAGTCTGGCTGTTGTTTGCATTCAGGTAAGTATTAAATAAAACGCTATCGCTGCTTGAATAATGATGAGCTGTATCAGGATTGGCACCATAATACTGGAAGCGGGTTATTAAGTTGGTGTTTTGTTTATAAAACGTACTTACCAAAAAGTTTGAACCTTTTTTGTAATTGTTATTGTACGACACTTCATACGAGTTAGTGAATTCGGGTTTTAAACCTGCATTACCAACGCTAATATTCTGAGGATCGGAATAATCAACAAACGGCATTAACTGGAAGAAGTTAGGACGGTTTACTCTTCTGCTATAGTTTAACTGCAAGTCAGATTTGTCGGTTAATTTGTAGGTAACAAAAGCGCTTGGAAAAAGTGACAACGGAAAATCAACATTAAAGTTTGAAGTACTATCCTTACCCAATAAAGTGCCATCATAAACGGAGCTTTCGGCTCTTAAACCTAACTGGTAGCTAAACTTATTTACTTTAATGCTATAAGTTGCATAAGCTGCATATACCTTATCGGTAAATTTGTACTTACTGCTTATAGAGTTAGAAATTCTGTACTTATTTGTTGTATGATCGAAGAACAACTGGTCGTTATTGTTTTCAAAATTCCTGATGGAAGCCCGTACACCCAATTCAATTTTCTGGTCGGTTGAAATTGGGTTGGCGTAATCAGATTGAATAACCAGGTTTTTTTGATTACCGGCGCCTAAACTCTGCTGCATAACCGGTAACTTTTTAGGATCATTGTTTACATTATAAGTTTGGGTATTTATAAAATTTGAGCTCTCATTTTTACTTGCATTATAATTAGCGTCGGCAGTTATTTCGTGACCAGATTTTTCAAAGTTATGCTTGAAGCTTGCCTGTGTGCCCAGGTTTCTAAAATTAAAACTGCTGTTTTGCAACACATTATTGTAACTAGAGTAGATACTGTTTATAAATGAATCAATGCGTTGATTGTCGTAGTTGTTAAAACTACCCCGTACAAGGCTACCTGTTATGGTAATGGTGTTACGATTATCTATAAGGTAATCAAAGCCTGCGCGGCCAAATCCAAATGCGCCTTCTCCAATAGGGTTACTGGTTTGGTACACCCTGCTTGGTGGATTTACCAGGTTAGTACGGTCGGTGGTTCCAGACGACTTTGATTTTCTTTGGTTATATATTGCGCTGGCAAAAAAGTTAATCTTGTTTTGGCGGAAGTTAATATCGCCACCCAGATTTAGTTTACCACGGCTGTCAATTCCTGTTCTTATACCACCATTATAACCTACTTTTTTGTTCTTCTTTAAAACAATATTTAAAATACCCGCATTACCGCCCGAAGCATCAAATTTAGCAGATGGGTTGGTGATCAATTCTACTTTTTCAATCATGTCGGCAGGTATCTGGTCCATGGTTAACGTTGTAGGCCTGCCATCAACAAATAGTTGCGGTGTTGCGTTTCTTAAGGTCACATTTCCATCAATATCTACACTCAGCGATGGGATGCTTTTCATAACCTCGGTTGCAGACTGACCTGAGCTTACCAGGTTTTTATCTACATTAAAAATCTTTCTGTCAACCCCCATTTCAAACAACTGCTTGGTTGCTGTAACAGTAACATCAGCCAAAACCGATGCATCCTGTACTAGTTTTAAATTACCCAGGTCTTTATCTACCATGCCCAACATTTGTTGCATTCCTCCACCTTCGCCGGCTTTGGGCATGTTAAGGTTAAAGCTTATTTTTTGTTCCAGGGGTTTGTAGCCTATAGCAGTAATGCGCAATATATAATTGCCAAATACCGGAAGATTTTCAAGATTAAAATCTCCGTTTTCTGCAGTTATACGGGCTCTTACCGATACTTCACCCATTTTTTTTGTGACGCTATCAAACTTATTACCTAATAATAATATTGATGCACCATCTATTGCTTTATTGGTTTCGCTATTAACTACTTTGCCAAAAAAATGGCCAATATTCATATTCTGGCCGCCCATACCCATGGCGCCTCCCCTTGCACCTAAACCTGCAGGCATCTGGGCAAAAACGTTAGCGGAAGCTAACATTATAAGTGTAAATAAAATTTTTCTCATGATTGTTATGCTAAATTATATGTGTAAAATTGAATTGAAATTTCAGGTCGGTGAAAAATATATGACAAACGGTAAATAGATGAATTTGTTTGGAAGTACGGGTTATAATTGAATGCTAATGCGAATAAAACAAGGGGATGAACAATTTAAATTTTGCTTATAACGGTACCAGCTTAAGTTTATTATGGCATCATCGTTGCGTCGCAATCACTTTAACAGTAAATCAATAATTGATCGGGGATAAAACAATAAGTATATCTTTTTTATACTTTGTAATTTAAGAAGTAGCTAACGTTAATATAACCTGGAAAATGCCAATTAAAAAACCTAAAACGGCACCAATTAATTCAATAAACTTAAATTCTTTAGCCATTATCTGGTTGAGTATTTCTTCAAACTTATCGGTTGAAAACTGGCTGACTTTTTCCACAACTATCTTTTCTAAATCAAGTTCCGATTGCAGGGTGCCCATATAGCTTTTCATCATTACCGGGAAAATTTCCTGTAACTCTTCAATAAAAATATCTTTAAACTGCTTAATGGTATTTTCTCCCAGGAACATGGTGATCATGGGCATTTTATCTTTAAGTTTTTCTTTCAAAAAATGATCGATATGTCCTTCAAGAACCGGAATAATTTTAACCAGGTTCTCGGGTTTAATTATTTTCTCTTCAATTTCATTAAAAGAAATAAGTTCGTTGCTAACAAGTTTGCCCAGTTTTTCGGCAAAAGCTCTTTGTCGTTTAGGAAAAATACCCTGAAAAGTTATACCTAGTATTTTTTTCGGTTCCCGGGGATGGAACAGCATTTTGATCGCCACCCAATTTGTTATCCACCCTATAAATGCTGAGATTACTGGGATTATTAAAAGCCACCAATTCATGATATGATTTTAAAAAAAAACCTTGTCGTAATAACAAGGCTTTCAAACTTTTAATGGGAGACCGAGGGGTCTCGAACCCCCGGCCTTCAGTGCCACAAACTGACGCTCTAACCTACTGAGCTACGATCTCCATTTATTTATTTGGAATGCAAAAATAAGGGAAAACAGTTTTCATTTACAAATTATCTAACCTCTTTTAATGTAAGAGCATTTTTATCGTGAACCCTAACTATTAACGGATTATTTGTATCGGCCAAAACGTCGAATTTAATAGGCTTTTGAGCGTTTTTATTGCTGACCATAAATACAATAAACATGTGGGGTACATCATTTATATTAACCTTAATTGTTGAATTTTTTATCACCACAAATTCTTCTAATCCATTGCCGGCATTTAATAATGTGTAACGGGCTGTTCTCAATTCGCGATGGTTTTTATTGCTGAGCCACAGGCAACCATTATTGAGCAGCATTTTGGGATCAGGATTATTAAAATAACAGGGTAAACCATTTAATACCTGAATGCCGTTTATTTCTACCCTATTTCCTTGAGAAGAATCGTCGGATAATATATCGTAAGCCCTGCGTTCATTAAATTGTTTTACAACTAAAAAGGTCTCCAGCTTTTTCTCGTTGCCGGTTTGTGAATAAACAAGGGTATCACCTGGTTGTATTGTAAACGACTTATACTTGTTGTAAAAAAACCTGCCTGAAGTTGGCCTTTTGATTGATTGACATTTACAAATGTGATATCCGAAAACTAAAATGATGCTTATTACAGAAGCTTTTAAAACATGCTTTACCTGACTTTTGACTAACCACATTTGAAAATTAATTATTTGAGGAATGTCAACATGTTAAATTATATATTAAAATTATACCAACAATCGTATAAAAACCTTTGTTAAGATGAAAACTGGTAGAATTTAAAAAACTTATTTCCATTAATTTTGAGACGAATGAAAAAAATAATTCAATTTATGTTTAAACGCAAGGTTTGGCCGATAGTACTGATCGTAACTTTCGCCGGTATATTCTGGGCTTTCAGATCGAACGGTGAAGATGGAAGGTCATTATCAACCCAGGAAAAAATTCTTACTTCATTAACTTCATTTATAAAGCAAAATCATTACGACCCAAAACCAGTCGACGATGTCTTATCGAAAGAAGTTTTTAAAAAATACCTTAAGGCTATAGATCCTGATAAGAATATATTTCTGCAGGCAGACATAAAATCTTTATCCAAATTTGAAACAACTTTAGATGATGAGCTGAATGGTACCCAACCCATGCAATTTGTACCAGCTATAAATGTATTGTACGAAAAACGCATACATGAAGTGGCAGGTTTATACAAAGAAATATTAACTACTCCGTTTGATTTTAATGTGGATGAAACCATTACCCTTAATAGCGATAAGTTAAACTTTGCTTTAAACGAAACTCAACGCAGGGATATGTGGCGTAAAAAATTGAAGTATTTAACCTTGGAGCGCTATTCAGAATTATTAGAGCTACGCGACAAGAACAAAGACAAGAAAGACTACGTTGCCAAAACCGAAAAGGAAATGGAAAAAGAGGCAAGAGAGAAGGTGGGCAAGATGATGGATAAAAGTTTTGAACGTTTACGTTATAAGTTTAACGATGATGAACGTTTTAACATGTATGTTAACACCATTACCAACTACATGGATCCGCATTCGGATTATTTTCCACCGGTTGAAAAAAGGGCTTTTGATGAGCAAATGAGTGGTAAATTTTTTGGTATCGGCGCCTCCCTTAGAGAAGATGAATCTAACATAAAAATTGCTACTTTAATTACCGGCAGCCCGGCATGGAAAAGCGGCGAAATTAAAGTGGGTGATATTATTTTGAAAGTTGGACAAAGCAATACTGAACCTGTTGATGTTGCCGGCTATGCTGTTACTGATGCCGTTACTTTAATCCGTGGAAATAAGGGAACTGAAGTTAGGTTGACTTTGAAAAAAGAAGATGGTTCTATAAAAGTTGTATCGCTTATAAGAGATGAAATTGTGTTGGATGAATCTTATGTTCGCAGTGCCATCATAAAAGGGCAGCAGAAAATCGGATACATATACCTACAGGATTTTTACGCCGATTTTGAAAAGCCAAATGGTGCCCGTGCTGCACAGGATGTTGCCCGTGAGTTACTAAAATTGAAGGCAGAGAATGTTGAGGGAATTATTTTTGACCTGAGGGGAAATGGTGGTGGTTACCTGGTTGAAGCCATTAACCTGGTAGGATTATTTATTCCGGAAGGACCTGTTGTTCAGGTTAAAGAAAGAGATAGCAAGCCAACAGTAATGAGCGATAATAATAAAGTGGTATTGTACTCAGGACCTTTGGCTGTTATGATTAACGAAACCAGCGCTTCGGCTTCAGAAATTTTTGCCGCAGCCATACAGGATTATAACAGGGGTGTTATTATTGGTAGTAATTCAAGTTATGGTAAAGGCACCGTACAACGTGTTATGCCTTTTGGAAAGCCAATTGATATGTATACAGGGCGTTCAGAATATGGTGCTATTAAACTTACACAACAAAAGTACTACCGTATCAGTGGTGGTTCTACCCAGTTAAAAGGTGTTACTCCCGATGTGGTGCTTCCGGATGAATATGAGTTTTTGAAGTTTAAAGAAAAGGACAATCCAAACTCTATGCCCTGGGATGAAATTGCTCAGTCCTCTTACACTAAATGGGTTCCGGGTTACGATTTAAAATCAGTACAAGCATCGAGTGAAAAAAGAGTAAATGAAAATACTTCTTTTAAATTGATACGCACCAATGCTGAATGGCTGGGTAAGCAGGACGATAAAATTTACAGCTTGAACCTTACTAAGTATTTAAACGAGCAAAAGAAATTACGTTCTACTTTAAAGCAAAACGACGATTTAGCTAAATTAAAAACACAGTTACCTGTTGAAGTTTTAGCAGCCGATGCCAGCAAGATTGACACAACAGTTAACAAAGACAAAGCTGAACGCTATAAGGCCTGGTTAAAATTTGTAAGCAACGATATTTATATTGATGAAGCAACAAAGGTTGTTGCCGATATGATTGAAAGCAAAAACACCCGTGTTGCTGCTTCAAAGCCATAAATAAACAAAAACAATTTTGGGGGCATTGCTTAAGGGTAATGCCCCTTTTTTATTAATGATCTGATTGTATGAAAAACGAAATGAGAATTGTATTTGCCCTTACACTTTGCCTGCTTGCAGGCCAGAATGTCAAGGCCCAGGATATGCCGGATTATCGCAGTAAAAGAGAAATTTTTCCCCGGATTACAGAGAAAGATTTACGCAGCGATATTGCTTCGTTTAGCATGGGCGGTATTGAAGAAAGCGTAGGTAAGTTGCCATTAAATAAATTACCGGTTACGGCTGCCGGATCCAATTTTATTGAGTTTGAAGAAGGTGGTTTAAAGGTTACTATTAAAGGGGGCATTTTTGAAAAAGCAAAACATAAGCTGGGTTATTACGATGAAAAATACCTTGTAAAAATTGATAACAAACCTTTTTTTGGAGATTACGGTAAAGTACCCCGCACTACTATTGAAGAAGTAAGTGTGATAATGGGACGTGATACTATTATGATTCCGCAAACAGCTTTCAGCGATTTGTACAATCCCATTTTTACTTACAAACAAGGTGGTGTAGATAAATCATACAACAGTGTTTACCTATCGGCTGATGGACGAAAGATTTATGTTTACATGCTTAAACGGGAAGCCGGCGGTAGTTACGAGGTTGCCTGGATTATACAGGATAAGAAATACCTGAAGCGAATGGTTGATTTTGGGTTTTTAAAATAAGAATGAGTTTTAGTGTTCTACCAATAAATGGCTGTTACTTTTAGTGAAATTTAATAATGGTTTTGCTTATGGTTATGCAGTACAAGTGTGCGACGCAACAAAAGCTTTATAGTTATCATTCGGCCCGGCCCATAATATTCTTCCTTAACTTGTTTCTCACCTTCGCTTATAGTACAATGCTTTTTTCTGCCTAACATTGCAGTTCTTAATAACAGAAAACGAAAACTAAGAATGTATCCCAACTTATATTATGCTTTTAAAGACCTTTTTGGCGTTGAAATTTCCGGGCTTAAACTGGTAAATTCATTTGGATTTTTTGTAGCCATAGCCTTTGTTATTAGTGCCTGGGTTTTAAGTTTAGAGTTAAGAAGAAAGAGCAAAGAAGGTTTATTAACCTACAAGGAAGAAAAAGAAGTAGTGGGCAAGCCGGCCTCCATAAGCGAGTTATTAGTAAACTTTTTGCTGGGTTTTTTAATGGGATACAAATTAGTAGGGGCTTTTATCGACAGGGAAACACTGGTAGATACGCAATCTTATATATTATCGGGCGATGGCCATTGGGGTGCAGGTATTGTGGTGGGTTTATTGTTTGCCGGGCTTAAATGGTACGAAAAAAATAAAACCAAATTACCCAAACCCGAAGAGCGAACCGTGCGTGTTTGGCCGGCCGACAGGGTAGGCGACATCGTTATTTATGCTGCTGTTTTTGGTTTTTTAGGTGCTAAGATTTTTCACAACCTGGAGAATATTGATGAGCTGATGCGCGACCCTATTGGTTCGCTTATCTCGTTTAGTGGCCTAACCTTTTATGGCGGGTTGATTTGTGCAACCATTGCCATTTGGTTTTACAGTAAGCGCAATAACATGAACCCTATTTACATGGCCGATTCATTTGCTCCTGCTATGATGCTGGCTTATGGCCTGGGCCGTATTGGTTGCCAGGTTGCCGGCGATGGCGATTGGGGAATTGTAAACACCCACGCCAAGCCATTTGCGGGGCTGCCTGATTGGGCCTGGTCGTACACCTACCCCAACAATGTATTAAACGAAGGTGTGCCCATTCCAGGTTGTGTGGGGCAATATTGTAGTCAGTTGCCGCAAGGGGTTTTTCCAACACCCTTGTACGAAATAATTGCCTCTTTACTTTTGTTTGCTTTTTTATGGAGCATTCGCAAAAAAATAAAAACCCCCGGCGTACTTACCGCCATTTATTTAATATTAAACGGCATAGAACGCTTTTTAGTGGAATTGATAAGGGTAAATACCCGCTATAAATCGCTGCCCCTGCAACCTACACAGGCCGAGTTAATTTCAGCATTTCTTATAATTAGTGGAATTGTATTATGGGTGTATTTTATTAAAAGGAAGCCGTTGCCTTCGGCTACGCTCAGGCAACGGTAGGAATTGCCGCTGCCTTCGACTTCGCTCAGGCAACGGGAGTTACGCTCAGGCAACGACAACACGGTGGTTGAGCGTAGCCGAAACCACCGTGTTGTCGAACCCAAAAGAAATAACTATGAAAGGGTATATGTACATTTACAGTGCTGCGATGAAAGTTATTACACCGGTAGTACCAACAATCTTGAGTTAAGGCTGGCTCAGCATCAATCAGGTGAAGGTGCTAAACATACAATGAAACGACTACCGGTTAAGCTTGTATATTTTGAAGAATTTGCATGAATAGATGAAGCTTTTTATCGGAAGAAGCAGGTGCAAGGCTGGAGTAGAAGAAAGAAAGAGGCATTAATAAAAGGAATGCCCTGTGAACTGCACCAGTTGGCTGAATGTATGAATCAGTCACATTTCAAAAACTATAAAAAGAGGTAATTCGCTGCCTTCGCTGCCTTCGACTACGCTCAGGCAACGACGGGTCCACTCAAGCAATGACGACTAGGCTCAAGCAACGGCAACACGGTGGTTGAGCGTAGCGAAACCATCTTGTTGCCAACACCACTACTAATCCTGCTATAAACAAAAAAGAAGCGCCAAACGGCGCTTCCTTATAAATTGTAATAACTTAAATTAATTTCCTCCACCGGCTGCAGCTACAATAATAGCAATTATTAGCAAAACGCCGATACCATACCATGATGATCTTCTAAACGACTTGTTATCTGAAAAAATGTGGGCAAGTGCCACACCGATTAATCCTAAAAGAAGACCTAAAGCAAAACCACCAAAATTAAACCGGCGGTCCCCATCTTCGAAGTAATCTTTTACATCAACGGTACCTTCCTTTTTCAAGTCCCTTTTTAAGTTACGTTGTACATATTTTAATACAACTTTTTGTTTGAACGTCATTTTTTCACCCGTCATTTCCTTAAAAGAAGTGGGAGTTAACGACAAGATCTGTTCAGCAGTTAACGAACTTAGATTGCCTGCTTTTAATTCATCTTCATTAATTGAGTTTTGTACTTCTACTCCCGAAGGTTGTACATCACGAGGCTGTACAAAAGATGCCTAGGTAGGTGCCATAGACACCATCAACATAATGACCGCCATTAAAGCGACTGTGATTTTTTTCATCAGTTAAGTTTTGGTTTTAAATTATATAGCAATATGCATAAATTTTATTAATACTAAATATGATTAATAAATTATATTTTTTTAATGCTAAAAATTAAATCTGGAAGGTATAACCATTTGTAGTGAATACTGAAATACAACCTATGGATTTTATTTTTTTGCTAGTAACTATTTCCCAGCTCGTAATTGACCGGTACTCATAACTCATCGTGCTAAATATTGTTTTGCATTAAGCCTTACGCGTTTAGTATTCAGCGTTAAGCCTTAGGCGTATAGCATTAAGCCTTACGCGTTAAGCTTTCCGCATTAATTCCTCTTTAATCGAACCAAGTCATCCGCAGGTTGTAATTAATAGTACCACGAAATTCGATACAAATGGCTTTGTATCTCGTGGCGCAACCCATCTTGCTTAAATAAAGTTGATTTATGAAAAATATTGTAATAGTAGGCGCAGGAAAAGGAATAGGATTGAAAACTGCCGAGCTTCTTGCTGTTGATTATAACCTGATCACGATTTCACGCAATCCAACCGAAGCGCTCAATAGCCTCAATAGCCGGTTCTATCAAATGGATGTGGTAACCGATAGCATGGATGCACTTACTGACTTGCCGGAAGTAATTCATGGGATTGTGTATTGCCCCGGTTCCATCACCTTAAAACCTTTTAACCGATTAAATGCCGGAGATTTTACTAATGATTTTAACCAGAATGTTTTGGGTGCGGTAACGATCATTCAACACCTGCTCCCCCGGTTAAAAAAAGCACAGGGCGCCAGCATAATTTTATTCAGTTCGGTAGCTGCCCGTTTGGGAATGCCCTTTCATGCATCAATCGCCACCGCAAAAGCTGCTGTAGAAGGATTGGCTAAAAGCCTCGCGGCTGAATATGCTTCGGCTCATATAAGGGTTAATGTTATTGCGCCTTCCCTTACCGATACCCCATTGGCCGCTTCTTTACTCAGTACCGAAGAGAAAAAAGAAGCTTCCGCCAAACGCCACCCACTGCAAAGGGTTGGAACCGTAAACGACATGGCTCAATTGGTATCATTTTTAATTGGAGACCAGGGTAGTTGGATTACCGGGCAGATTTTGGGTGTGGATGGGGGATTGGGTAGTTTAAGAACGTGATAATGATTTTATTACAATATTTATTTGCAATTTTTTGCATTCACGAATCTGCTTTTCATAATTTTTGAAAAATGAAATATAAATGCATGTCATTACGTGTTGCTGAGCAATCCCTTTTTGTATATCCAACACCGAAACCATTCAAAAAATCAATCAGTTTTATTATTATTTTTCGCGAAATGCACTGCATTCATAAACCTTAAATGATTAAGTATATGAATTAGGAAATCATCCCTACTAAGAATTAAACTTACTTTACTTTCTCCGTAGCAATTTTATAATGTGGATCCTCTATGATATTCACTTCAATAACAGCGGAAGCATTTTGCAATAAGTTCCGGCAATCTTCGCTCAGGTGGCGGAGATGTAGGTTTTTCCCGGCGTTTTTATAGCGTTCGGTCAGTTTATTCACTGCTTCTATGGCCGACATATCGGTAACCCGGCTTTCTTTAAAATCAATGATCACTTCGTATGGATCATTTTCTGCATCAAATTTTTCGTTAAAAGCAGCAATGGAGCCAAAGAAAAGCGGTCCGAAGATTTCGTAATGTTTAATTCCTGCTTCATCAATATATTTTCGGGCCCTGATACGCTTTGCATTTTCCCAGGCAAATACCAATGCTGAAACAATTACACCCACCAACACCGCTAAAGCAAGATTATGTAATAAAACGGTTATTCCGGCAACCAGTATTCCTACAAACACATCGTGGCGCGGCATGCGGCCAATCATTTTAAAACTGGCCCATTCAAAGGTGCCTATGGATACCATGATCATTAAACCTGTAAGTGCGGCCATAGGTACTTTTTCTATTAGGCTGGAACCAAACATAATAAACACCAATAGCATTACCGAGGCTACAATACCCGCCAGGCGTGCCCGTGCACCCGATGAAATATTAATTAAACTCTGGCCGATCATTGCACAGCCTCCCATACCCGAAAAGAAACCCGTTATAATGTTGGCACTGCCTTGTGCAATCGCTTCACGGTTACTTTGTCCCCTTGTCTGGGTTATTTCATCAATCAGGTTTAGGGTAAGCAGGCTTTCAATTAAGCCCACCCCGGCTATAAGAGCGGCATAAGGAAAAATGATGGACAGTGTTTCCATATTAAAAGCTACCATCGGAATATGAAATGGTGGAAATCCTCCCTGTATGGATGCCAGGTCGCCCACCGTTTTGGTATCAATACCAAAACCAATTACGATTAATGAGATAATAAGGATGGCTGCCAGCGAAGGAGGAAACTTCTTAGTTACTTTAGGAAGCAACCAGATAATTAGCATCGTTAAAAAAACCAATCCCAGCATCAGGTACAAGCTACTGCCCGTCATCCAATGTAATGCTCCTGTTGCATCGGGCGCTTTAAACTGCACTAATTGCGACATAAAGATGATAATCGCCAATCCATTTACAAATCCAAACATTACCGGGTGGGGTACCAGCCTTATAAACTTACCTAGTTTAAAAGCCCCGGCCAAAACCTGAATTATCCCGCCCAGAATTACGGCGGC
Source organism: Chitinophagales bacterium (assembly GCA_038256825.1). Classification (GTDB taxonomy): domain Bacteria; phylum Bacteroidota; class Bacteroidia; order Chitinophagales; family Chitinophagaceae; genus Segetibacter. Next base: position 264 of record JBBSJX010000039.1, on the reverse strand, counting down.
AAAAATATATTCAATACCATGGGTTTTTGCCAATGCCACAATTACTACTGCAATGGCACCTGTAGCACCCGAAATCATTCCGGGACGTCCGCCAAAAACAGAAGTAATTAAACCCATACTAAATGCGGCATACAAACCGGTAAGGGGCGACAGACCTGCAATAAGCGCAAATGCCACCGCCTCGGGAATGAGGGCCATAGCCACTGTAAGGCCTGCCAGTATCTCAATTTTATAGTCAACCTTTTGCGAAAAATTAAACAGATT
>JBBSJX010000038.1:0-16674 GCA_038256825.1 Chitinophagales bacterium | reverse complement strand
ACAGCGTACATGATTGAATTGAAAAATTATAAAGATTCATCTTCAGGTATCTCAGGCACACCTTTACGTTTTACCTGGGTTGAATATATTATTGAGCCTCCAAGACATACCACAATTACTATAAGCGAAATATAAATTGAAATATGAATATCGAAAAATTCAATCAGCATTTTAACACCTATAAAAATCAGCACAATTGCTATACCCTGTTGTAAGAAATCAAATTTATCAACAGCGCCCCGCAGCAGGAAAAATAAACTCCGCAACCCAAGCACTGCAAAAATGTTTGATGAATAAATTACAATCTTATCATCTACGGTAAAAGGCTGGTTTGCTCTTTCCCGCACCAGCGAAACCACGGTAGGAATACTGTCCAAAGCAAAAACAATATCAGTAAACGCAAGCATTACCACAACTATTGAAAGTGAGGTAAAAAACAATTTTCCACCATGCACCAGGTAAAACCTTCCTTCAGGTTTTAGGTTGGTAATTCTAAACACCCTGCGGATGAACTTATAAATTTTAGTTTCAGCAGGATTAAACTCTGCTTCATCTTTCTTAAAAAATAATGTAAAACCAGTGTATAAAAGAAAGGCTCCAAAAACATATAACAGCCAGTGAAAGCGGTCAATCAACTCAATGCCTACTGCAATAAAAATAATCCTGAAAACAATGGCTAATAAAATTCCAATTAACAATGCCCGGCCTGCATCAATTTCGTTTACTTTAAAAAAGGTGAAAATTAAAATGAAAACAAAAATATTATCGATGCTTAAACTCCACTCCATTAAATAGGCGGTAAAATACTTTGTTGCTACAACCCCATCTTTTTCAAACCAAAGAAAAATACAAAAAGCAATAGATAGTGAAACCCAAAACAATGTTTGATACAATGCCTTTTTAATAGTAACCACTTCATTTTTTTTACTCATCAATCCAAGGTCAAACACCAGCGCTAATATTAAAACCACTCCAAAAACAAGGTATATTATCTGATCCGTTGTCATCAATTGTAAAATTTAATTGCAAAAATACATCTTTACTTACCGGCCATTTAAATAGCCATTACTTTAAGAAGTGAAGTCTTTCTTACGTTTAACCTGGTATAGCCAGCCAAATAATAAAATGATTAGTATCGGCAATCCAATATTAATCAACTGCCAGAGTGTTTTTTGATTGAGCACCTTTTGCTTATCCAACAGCCGCAAGGTTATATCTTTTCCCCTGGTTTCTAAAATGCCGTTGTTGTTTACCAGGTAATCCAGGCTATTTAGTAAAAAATCTTTATTGGCAAACTGGTAATTTTCGTATTGCTGCATTCCCATAGGCATAGGCCCTTGCGATTGAGTAACAACGTTGGTCACCACATCGCCATCGCTTACTACAATTTGTTTACTGGCTTTGATACCCGAAGCTGCAAAAGGTTTACCCGAAAAAGCAGCCAGGGAGTCTTTCATGGCATCACTAAAGCGATTGGCATATATCGAGGTAAATTTACCCTCCAGCAAAACCGCCACCGGCACATAACTTTTATTAAAAGTCCTTAAATCATCCTCCGTTTTTACACTTTGTAAACTAACCATTGCAGGCGAACTAAGCGTACGGCTATTGGTATCGCTGGCAAGTAATACCGTTTTTTGAATACCCGGCGATCGCACCGTATCAATCGAGGAAGGAAATACCATAAATACATCATCCAGGTTTTTTGCTATAGGATGGGTAGATGGCGAGCTTACCAGTGGATAATAAGGAAAAGGCAACCGCTGAATTTGAGGCTGGCCACCCGACTGGCCTACAACCAAAGGCTGTTTGGCGCTTTTTAAATCCTGCAAAAGATCGCTGTTAATCCGCACCCCGTATTTAAACAACTGGTCGTCGATGTTCAGGTTTTTATCAAACGCAATAAAATCGGCCTGTGCTCTAAGCAGGCTATCCATTTCGGCATACAGCTTATCAACAAACCAAATTACATTGCCACCATGCATAATGTACTGGTCAATTTTTAGTTTTTCACTTTCAGTAAAAGCAATTGAAGGCTTAACAATCATCAATGCACTAATGGTATCGGCATCCAGGTATCCCACATTTAAATCAATAACGCCAAAACGGTAATTGGTGCGCATGGTTTCAAAAAGGTCACGTACTGTAGGGTTTAAAGGTTCGCCATTTCCGGCAGCGTAGGCTACAATAGGTATTTGTTTGCGGGTCAATTTATCAATAGCATCGGCAAATTTAAATTCCAGTAATGCCTCGCTGTGATTAAGGGTGCTTTCTTCGTCCAAACCGCTTCTACCACTCATTAAGTCAATGGGTATTTGAAGCGAATCGTTATAACGTACCATTGCTGCCGGAAAAATCCAACGCTCCGTTTTTTCTTCCCCCTCTTTAGATGTTACCTGGTTATTAAAAGGCTTTATACCCAGCGCAGCAAGACTATCATACACCTGGTAGCGAAGCGAATCGGGCAATCCCCCACCCGGCCTTATAAACCTGAACTGGATGTTTGATTTTCCATACTCCTTAAACTCGTTTAGCAAATCCTCGCTGGCAATGCTTAATTTTTTAAAACCCGCACTCAGGTCGCCGGTTAAAAAAACATCAATCTGCACCGTTCCTTCCAGGTTGCTCAACAGCTTTTTGGTTGATTCGCTTAAGGAGTAACGTTTTTCTTTAGTCAGGTCAACGCGGTAATGTGCTACCGATACCAGGTAGGTACATCCAACAACTACTATAACAAGTATAAGCCACCAGTATTTATGTTTTAAAATTTTATCAATCACCTTATCTCTTTTATTAATTTATTTTTTGGGGACCACCTTTACAACTTTTATTAAGCATCGTTGCGTCGCACTCTTGTACTTATATATCTCTACGCGGCATCTGGCCAACTAAGTTTTTTTCCCAGCTTTTTTATTCATTTGTTTCTATAAAACCTATATTTCCTTTATTTCCTGTTCCCAGGTGTAACCATAGTACAATTGAGTGAACCGCCAGTAGTAGCTCAGTCTACAACGATGCTGCTAGGAAAAACCACCGTTTGTAAACAAAATGCCTTCTTTTTTACACCTTGCTTCAAAGCATAGTTCAAACTAACGCTTCATTAAATTGCGTTGGGTTATCAGCAAAAACAGTACAATCATCACAACAAAATAAAGCAGGTCCCGTGTATCCAATACGCCCCTGCTCATACTCCTGTAATGAAAATCGATGCCCAGCATTTGTATATAATAATCGGGGCCATTAGCAAAAACCGGCAGTTTACTTATTGCATCAAAACCACTGTACAACAAAAAACATAAAAATGCAGCCGATATAAAGGCCACCACTGTATTGCTGGTAAAACTACTGGTACAAATACCTACCGCTGTATATACAGCGGCTAAAAACATTAATCCTATATAACTGCCAATTGTAGCCCCGGTATCAATACCACCTTTGGCGCTTAGTTGCTGCAGGCTAATGGCATAAATAATAGTGGGCAGCAAGGCCACGGCAACCACCAGCAAACTACCTATATATTTTCCCCAAACAATTTTAGCATCACTTAATGGTAGTGTTTTTAAAAGTTCGTAAGTACCTCCTTTGTATTCATCGGCAATGCTGCGCATGGTTATAGTAGGTACAAAAAATAACAGTATCCAGGGTGCAAGGGTAAAAAAATTATCAAGGGTGGCATAGCCAAAATCCAAAATGCTGGAATTGGGAAATACAAACAGGAACAGGCCCATTAGTAAAAGAAATAAAATGATGGCTATATAACCAGTAAGGCTGCTAAAAAACTGCCGCCATTCTTTCATAGAAATTATCCACATGCTTCAAAACTAAGATGGAAACATTAAGGTGATATGATTTTTTTTACCAGATATTATAAATAAGAAAATTGTATCAATACCATTTTATTTTTATTGGCAACCAAATGATTTACCCAGGTTAAAATTTGTTTCTGCTACCAAACCCAACCAGCCCAAAGTATTTAATACCAAAATCATTTTAAACAATCCGGCTGAGATTGAATATATTTAATTCGTATTCCAAAACATACCTGCTACTGCCCTGCCTTTTACCAAGAGGCGGGGTTTTGTATTTATGCTATTGCTGTGATTATGCAAAAATTATTAGTTAATCTAAATTTACCGCTAGCTAACAAGTGTTAGTTTTGCGTACTTAAAAAGTTCGGATATGCAAAAACTAGGAAATTATATAACAGGTAAATGGATCAACGGCGATGGAGACGGCCAGCTTTTATATGATGCAGTTACGGGTGAAACCATAGCTGCCGCTACAACAAAAGGATTGGATTTTAAAGGGATGTTGGAATATGGCCGCGCTACCGGTGGCCCGGCTTTACGCAAAATGACGTTTCACGAAAGAGGGAGAATGCTCCGCGCCCTGGCCCTGCACCTTACCGAACAAAAGGAAAAATTTTATACCATCAGTTATAAATCGGGGGCTACCCGGCTGGATAGCTGGATAGATATTGAAGGAGGAATAGGAAACCTGTTTGCCAATGCATCGCTCAGGCGCAAATTTCCCAACGAAAGTTTTTGCCTTGATGGAGAAAGCCACAACCTGAGTAAAGGCGGCAGTTTTATGGCTCAACATATTTTAGTTCCAAAAGAAGGTATTGCTGTTCATATTAATGCTTTCAACTTCCCGGTTTGGGGTATGCTCGAAAAAATTGCAGTCAACCTGCTGGCGGGGGTACCGGCCATTGTAAAACCGGCATCGTTAACCAGCTTTTTAACCGAAGCAGTTGTAAAAGAAATTGCTGCATCAAAAATTTTACCAGAAGGTGCGTTACAACTGATTTGCGGAAGTGCCGGCAACTTACTGGATCATGTAACCTCGCAGGATGTAATAACCTTTACAGGATCGGCTACAACCGGCCTGATGCTTAAATCGCAAAAACGTATTTTAGAAGAATGTGTGCCTTTTAATATGGAGGCCGATAGCCTTAACTGTATTGTTTTGGGTAACGATGTGGAACCGGGAATGCCGGAGTGGGAACTATTTTTAAAGGAAGTAAGAAAGGAAATGACCGTAAAAGCCGGGCAAAAATGTACAGCCATAAGGCGGATTTTTGTTCCGGAAAATAAATTAGAGGATGCCTATATATCCCTGGGCAAAATGCTGGGCCAAACTACCATAGGCAACCCATTAAACGAAAAAGTAAAAATGGGTGCGCTGGCGGGCAAAAGCCAGGTGGAAGAAGTAAAGCACCAGGTAAACGAACTCTTAAAAACATCCCGCTTAATTTATGGCGATTTTGAAAACTTTGATGTGATTGATGCGGATAAAAAAAACGGTGCGTTTTTATCGCCTATGTTATTGCTTAACGAAAACCCTTTTGATAGCGAAGGGGTACATAGTATTGAAGCCTTTGGCCCCGTAAGTACAATAATGCCTTACAATACCGAAGCGGATGCTATTGAATTGGCTAAAAAAGGTAAAGGTTCGCTGGTATGCTCTATAGTAACGGCGAGCACCCAAATAGCCAAACAATTTGTTTTAGGCGCAGGCACCCACCACGGCAGAATTTTGGTGCTAAACCGGGAATGTGCCAAAGAGAGCACCGGCCACGGTAGCCCGTTACCGCTTTTGGTGCATGGCGGCCCCGGCCGCGCAGGAGGTGGCGAGGAAATGGGTGGCGTTCGTGGCGTGAAGCATTATATGCAGCGGGTTGCCGTACAGGGTTCACCGGCTATGCTAACGGCAATTACCAATGTGTACCAACCCGGCGGGCCTCAACCCGAGGATGATAAACACCCGTTTCGCAAACATTTTGAAGAACTTAATATTGGCGATACCCTGGTTACTGCAAAACGAACCGTAACCGAAGCTGATATTTCGAACTTTGCCAACCTTAGCTGGGATCATTTTTATGCGCATACCGACCACACCTCGCTTAATGGTACTTTGTTTGAAAAACCGGTAGCACATGGTTATTTTATTTTGAGCGCGGCAGCCGGGCTTTTTGTAGATGCTAAAAAAGGTCCCGTTTTATTGAATTATGGCATTGATGAATTACGATTTACTAAACCTGTTTATGCCGGCAGCACCATTTGGGTTAAGTTAACTGTAAAAGAAAAAGTTGACCAGGAGCAAAAGCTGCCCGAAGATGTGCCTAAAGGAATTGTGAAATGGATGGTTGAAATTTTTGATGAAACCAACGATACAGTGGGCATTGCAACGATTTTAACCATGGTAAAAAAACTGGATTAACCGTTACTGAGTTTGTTTCGCTTTTACCTAAAAAGTAACCTGATGATGCTATTTAACTAAAAGACGAAGTGATTGCGACGCAACAATGCTGCTATAAAAAACCGCAGCCGGTATTCATAAAATATAAATGGGGACTTAAAACAAAAGTTTTAAATCCCTATTATTTTTACAATTAGCTTTTGTTGCTGCCTGACCGCCCTTCGGCAGTTTGCACTCTTGTGCAGCATAACCGGAAGCAGCGTATTACAATTGGTCTAATTGATTTTCTACATTCATTAAAAACATCCGCGAAGCATCGAGGTAATTTGATATGGCTTCTTTTTGATCATCGGGAGAAGCTTTTTCCATATTTTTTACCGTTTTATTTAAATGGTAACTAATATCCGACGAAAGCTTTTTTACATTGTTTACTGTATTGCGTAGGGCCAAACGCATTTCCATTTCCTCCATAACAATACCGGCCAGTTGTTCCAGCATATCTTTTTCATTATCCGAAAGTTCTCTCGGCTTTTGGTCTATAATACACAGGGTACCTAAATTATACGCATCCTTTGTTTGTAGCGGCACGGCGGCATAAAACCTTAATCCCAGTTCACCCACAACCAGGGGATTAGACAAAGTACGGGGATCTGAACCGGCATCGCCAACAACGTAAGTTTCGTTGGATAAAATAGCAGAGGCGCACAAGCCCGGCTCACGACCAATTTGATTTACGGTTAAGCCATGATGCGATTTAAACCAGATACGATCGGTATCTACCAAACTTATAATGGCTATGGGCACGTTAAAAAGAGTAGAAGCCAGCCGGGTTATTTTATCAAAACTTCCATCCGGTGGGGTATCTAAAATATCGTACCTTTTTAATGCTTCGATACGCAATTTCTCGTTTACGGGCATTTCTAAAACTGTCATAATATTAAGATAATTTTAAATAGAATTTTAGTGTTTATCAGGCAATATAATGGTGAAAGCTGCGCCTTCTTTTGGCCTGCCTTCAGCATAAACAATGCCGCAATGTGTATCGGCCACTTTTTTACATAATGCCAGTCCAATTCCATATCCACCGTATATACTCTTGTCGTTCAGCCGCTGAAAAATGGTAAATATTTTACTTGCATATTCCTGGTTAAAGCCTATACCATTATCCTTTACAGTAATTGCCCGGTAATCCAAATCCTGGTTCAATTGCTCAAAGCTGCCTTTTTCCTCTTGCGACAGGAGTACAGCTTTCACGGATATTACCGGAGGTTGGTCTTTTTTTGAAAACTTAAGTGCATTGCCAATTAAGTTAAAAAAAAGTTGATTCATCTGCAGCGGGATGGCTTCAATAACCGGCAATGAATCAAAAATTACCGTTGCCTTTTTCTGAGTAATCAACAGCTCAAAATCGGTCAATACACTTTTAATTATCTTATTCAGGTCAACGGGTTCAAATCCGTATAAATTATCAGAAAGCCTGGAGTAGTCTAACAAACTATTTATCAACCCCGCCATGCGTAGGGCCGAAGAATGAATTTTACCGATAAGCATGTTTACTTCGGGCTTATCCTCAATTAACCGCGATAGCCTGTCACCAAAAACCCTGATTTTACGCAAAGGTTCCTGCAAGTCGTGCGAGGCTACGTAAGCAAACTGGTCCAATTCAGTATTGGAGCGTTCCAGATTACTATTTTTAATTTCCAGCTCGTGGGTTCGTTCTTCAATTTTACGTTGAAGATTTGCCTCGTTTTCTCGAAGAGCTTTTTGAGCCAATACCTGGTCTGTTACATCTATGGCCATATTTAAAATACCATAAATTTCATCATTGGCATTACGCAGTGCCTTAAAAGTAAAGTTGAAGTAAAAGGTCTGCAATGTTCCATTAACTATAATCTCACCTTTATCCTCCTTGCCCAAATAAGTTTCACCTGTTTTAAATACATGATCCAGCAATTCGTGAAAAGGCTGGCCATCCAGCTCGGGTAAAGCCTGGCGAACGGTTTTACCTAAAACGGGAACCTCTTTTCCCCACAATTTCATCATTGCATCATTTGCATACCTTATTTTCATTTCCGGCCCTTCATATACTGCTGTGGCAACCGCTGCTTCTGCAATCAGGTTACGATATCGCTGCTCGTTCTCTTCAACTTTCTTCCTGGAGAGCACCTGTTCCGTTACCTCGCTGGCAATTACCAGTACGCCTGTTGCCTCATCGGAATTGTCATCGTAAAAAGGTTGGTAGGCAAAATTAAAGTAAACCAGTTCCTCTTTGCCGTTTCTTATAAAACGGGCATGGCTTTCATTTTCAAAATATGGTTTACCTGTTTTCCTCACATCTGCTAAAAGACCGGGAAATTGGGTGCCCTTTATTTCTGGCAACGCTTCCAATAAGGGTTTGCCAATAATTCCTGGTTCCTTTCTCCAGATTGAAAGTATTTGTTGATTGGCCAATTCAATAACCTGGTTGTTGCCTTTTATTATGCAGATAGCGGTAGGCGCCTGTAAAAAAAGGTTGTACGCCTGCTTTGCTAAATCCGCCTGCTCAATCTTTGCCTGGTTTTGCTGATGAATAACTTTGTGAATTATGAAAATAACCTCGCCCTGCTTATTTAAAACAGGGGTATTAATGATGTTTTGCTTATCAAAATGTTTCAGGTAATTACCTTTTTCAAATCCCTGGTGATCCAATTCGAGTTCCTGTTCCTCCTTTGTTTTCAATACTAATTCAAAAGAGCTGCGCAACAAGAGTTCTGTTTTTTCATTTATTGTCGATGGTTTGCCATTCGAAAAAAAATCCTGCTTCAGCAAATCTGAGGGCTCTTTACCATAAAGTTTTGCATAACCGTTTGTAGTATTGATTATAGTAAAAAATGGCGGATTAACATGGAGCAACACACAATTTCCGGGCATTGCCTTAAAAACTGCTTCAAAGTTTTCTGCAATGGTGGCTTCTTCTAAATCAGGAAATTTACTTGTCATTAAACGGGGAAATTTTATCAAATAATTATTTCAAAAAAAAGCAGATCATAGAATAAGAGTATGAAGCAAATAGCTTAGTATAAATTCCATACCAACACATTTTTAGTATTTTATTTATTTACTATTCTTAAATAAATCCGCAAAAATTTTTCTAATTAAGCTATGAAATCTGGTATAATAATTTTAAGCATAAAAAATAAATACTGTATGTGCAGTAATAAACCTACCTAAACAAATTATTATGCAGATTAAGCAATGGGAAGATAAAAATTTAGCCCACTTCAGTTATGCAATTTTTAGTGATTGTGAAAAGAAAGTAGTGTTTATTGATCCTGCACGTAATCCACAACCTTACCTGGATTTTGCCAAAGAAAACAATGCTATTGTATTAGGTATTATAGAAACCCATCCCCACGCTGACTTTATTAGTAGCCACCTGGAATTACACCAGGTTACGGGTGCACCTGTTTACACTCATAGCCTTGCAAAAGCCACTTACAAACATAAAACTTTTGATGATGGAGAAAGCTTTGAATTTGGCAAAATAAAATTAACCTCAATCCATACCCCGGGGCATTCGCCTGATGGAATTTCCATATTATTGGAGCACAAAGGCTCTAAAAAAGCAATATTTTCTGGCGACACCTTATTTATTGGAGATTGTGGAAGACCCGATTTAAGAGAAAGCCCCCGAACGCAAACCAATACCCGAAATGCGCTTGCAAAAGCCATGTACCACACCCTTCGAAATAAATTTATTCCGTTAAACAACAATGTAGTTTTGTACCCTGCCCATGGTGCGGGCTCATTATGCGGAAAAGGATTAACGGATGCTAACAGCAGTACTATGGAGCAGGAAAGACAAAACAATTGGTCGTTGCAACCTATGAGTGAGGATGCATTTGTTAAAGAGTTACTGACCGACCAACCCTTTATACCAGCATACTTTTCGTACAATGTTGATTTAAATCTTAAAGGGGCACCGGGTTTTAAACAAAGTATCAGCAAGGTTAAAGTGGGCGAACCTATAAACGACGAAAACGATTTAACCCGATTGGACAAAACGCTTTGGATAATAGATGCGCGGCAGGATGATCAATACAAAAAAGGCCATTTACCCCATTCGGTAAATTTAATGGAAGGCGAAAAGTTTGAAACCTGGCTGGGAAGTATAATAAAACCGTTTGAGCATTTTTACCTGGCAGGTAAAGATGAAGAACAACTGGAGCGACTACTGGAACGATGTGCGGCTATTGGCTATGAACCTCAAATAAAAGAAGCCTTTGTTATTAATGATTGTAAACTGGAAGAACCAACCTTTAGTGTTGACCGGTTTAAACAAAATAAAAACGACTACACCATTGTAGATGTGAGAAACACTTCGGAGGTAAAAAAATCGAAACCTTTTGAAAACAGTTTTTCTATGCCTTTAGCAGAAGTCAGGCAACGAGCCAATGAATTACCAACCGACAAACCCATTGTGGTACATTGTGCAGGAGGTTATCGCAGCGCTGCGGGCAGTTCCATAATAAAATCCATTTTAAATGGCAAAGCCAAAGTATTTGATATGGGAGATAGCATTAATGAGTTTATAGAACAATAGCTAACTCACCTCTTTTTATTTTCTCGATTTTTGCAATAACAATTTAACCATGTTTATCGCGGCTTTCTTATTATCAAAATCCTCCGGTAAAACCCAATGATCAATGTATTCGTTATAAAGCCAGGGATCACCCACAGCTAAAACATAGCCCTTACCATAACTGGCTTCGGCTATAAAAACATTTTCATTTTCGGTAAGCACCGGTTTGGCCATTCCTGTACAGGTGATGGAGGATATTTCTTTCAGATAAATTTTATTTACCCCCGTAAAAAGAGGATGTGCCGGAAGATTTACTGCAGCCCCCATATTCCAATTTTTTCCATTAACCGGGTGCATCACTTCGTTATTAAAATGCATTTCAAACTTTGCTGCCAGCATATTAAACCGGTCCAGCTCTGCATTTTTCGAGTCGTTTGTAAGCATCAGCAAAACCCCTCCTTTTTTTACCCAATCAGCAATGGAAGCTGCGGCCCTTTCCGTCATGTAGTTAGGTTTACTGGTTTCAGCCTCGGTATCCGGATCCACTATAATGTATATACCAGCCTGGTCCAGGCTTTGTGCGGTTGGTTCGGCAGGTAACGATGTCAGGATTGCCCCATAAGAATTAAACACTTTTCCCAGTTGCGAAAAACCACTCATAGCAGTATCTGTCCATAAATAATGAAAAGGCTGCCCCGTTTTTGCATTTACTTCATTGTTATAATATGTGTCGAGCAGAACCGTTTTTGATGTACTTACCAGAGGTTGCACTTTACAAGCGCATAAAAAAATAAAAGCAATTAAAAGTTTATTCATATAATTCTTTAAAAAAATCTTTACCCTTTTAATTTAATTACCTGCGAGCCTGCAAGTAAAAAAGCCCCCGCACCAAACGATTCCCAGCTATCGGCATTAAAATTTCTCCTGGGGTCCGCGCCAATGGGTTGTACCCAGCCAAATTTTCCATCGTCTTTTACCAAAGAGCTTAAACCGATCCACGCATTTTTTACTACGGGCAAAAATTGTTGTTTATCTAAAACCTTATTATTTATCCCCCATGCCAATGCATAACAATTAAAAGCAGAACCGCTGCCTTCACCCCCGGGGTACGATGCCGGATCTAATAGACTGGAACGCCATAAACCATCCGGTTGCTGCAAGCCAACGAGGCGGTTTGCCATTTGCTTGTAAAGGTTAATATAAAAATCACGGCCCTCATAATTCCTGGGCATTTCATCCAGCAGCCTTACCAGCCCGGCCATAACCCAACCATTGCCCCTCGACCAAAATACCTTTTGGCCATTGGCTTCTTTTTTACCTTCTCCTTTCTCATTCACCAGGTAGCTGGCATCACGGGCAAATAAGTGCTCCTGCTGATTGTACAACAACCGGTAAGTTTGCCTGAACAAAGTATCGCTCAAGCGCAGGTAAGCCGGATTTTTAAAAGTTTTAGACAGCTTGGCCAAAGTGGGAGGAGCCATAAATAATGCATCGCACCACCACCAGGTTATCCCATGCTTTTTTACCTCATTACCCGGTACCCTGCTCATTTTTTCAACAGAATCTATGGTTGGTTGTACCATTGCTACATTCTTTTTAAGTCTAAACAGGTCAATATATGTCTGGCTAATTACAATATCATCTGCATGATCGTAACGTTTAGCAGGCAACCAGTTATTTCGTTCGCCCATTGCCAATAACGAATCCAGCAACACCGGAGATTTTGTTGATTGGTATGCTGCAAAAACTCCTGTATAAAATGCACCATTTGTCCAGGTATTTTCTGCAAGGCCATTACTGTGTTGCATTTGCCAACCGGCCACTTTCAACATTTGGTTTTTAATGTTTTCTTTTTTAAAAACATCGTTGTACTGGGCTTCAGAAGGTGTGATCCAAAATGCGCTCAGCAACAAAATCAGCAGCGTTTTTGTACGGTAAAAAATCATTAGGTAAATGGTGGTTTAATGTGTTATTTACAATTATAATTGCAAAACAAGTTAGTGTAAAAACCATTTCCTGTTGCCCGTAATTTTCGTGATCTTTTTTTTGTAACGGGCATTATATGTATAATCAACATTGTTGTGTCACTCACTTGTACTGAATGTTGTGTACTCAGCTTGCCGCAGAAAGACTACTTTGGTTGGTAGATAGGCGACCAACAGTAGCAGAGTTTATGAATATGAAGGTCATTAAAAAAACAGGCTCTGAACATTTGTGCCCTCATATAATCTATCGGAATCAAACCGCTGGAAACATTATTGTAATCCCTGGCACCCTGATTGTTGGTCAGGCGACCAACAATGGCATTAGACTACTTTGGTTGTTGGTCGGGCCACCAACAACGGCGACCAACAATGGCAAAAAAGCCAGGACATTAACAGGCCAATGCCCGCTGGATATTATCTTTATAAGCACATACTAAAAACTATAATTTTAATGAGGAATTTAATAATAAAAGTTACCCTTGTTTTTGCTCTTACGCTACCCGTATTATACCTCACTTCTTTTAATTACAAATCCAAAAAAACAACTGTAACTATCAAAGGGGCACAATTCTATATTAATAACAAAATCACTTATAAAAATAGGTACTGGGAGGGCAATCCAATAGAAGGGCTTCTCTTTAATTCAAGAATGGTACAAGGAATATTTGATGACACCAATCCTGCAACACTTAAAAGTTTTAAATACCCTGACACACAACAATGGGATGCCGACAGAAATACAAAGGAATTTATTAATGCAATGCCATCGTGGAAGGCGCATGGATTATTATCGTTTACACTCAACTTACAGGGTGGAAGCCCCCTCGGATACGGCAATCACGGCTGGATAAATTCAGCATTTGATAGCATAGGAAACCTGAAAACGGATTATGCAAACAGGTTGGAAAAAATATTGAATAAAGCTGACGACCTGGGTATGGTAGTTATTCTGGGGTATTTTTATTTTGGACAAGATGAGCAATTAAAAGATGAACAGGCAGTTTTAAATGCAGTAAATAACATTACTTTCTGGATACTAAATAAAGGATATAAAAACATTTTAATAGAGATAAACAATGAATGTAATATAAACTATGACCATAAAATACTGCAACCTGAACGGGTGACGGAACTTATAAAACGTGTTCGCAATATAAGTGGCAACACTTTATTGGTTAGTACAAGTTATGGTGGCAACACCCTACCTTCTGCTAGTGTAATTGGCAGTTCCGATTTTGTTTTGCTTCATGGCAATGGTATTAAAAATCCCGGCAGAATTAAAGAGTTGGTTGAACAAGTGCGATCAGATAAATCTTTTACGCCAAAACCCATTTTATATAACGAAGACGACCATTTTGATTTTGAGAAAGAACATTATAATCTCCGGTCGGCAGTACAAGCGTATGCTTCATGGGGCTTTTTTGACTATAGAATGAAAGACGAAGGTTTTGAATCAGGATTTCAAAGTGTACCTGTTGACTGGAACATCAGCTCAGCCAGAAAAAAAAGCTTCTTTAATAAACTTAAAGAGATTACAGGATATTAAAAAAGCAGGAGAAAGAAAAAGTGCATCCAGCTTTTTATTTAGTTCAGTAGCATTAGGTTACGGCAAGTATACTGAAATATACAAACAGGGCAGGATGGCATAAACAAGACCTTGCTGTAAATTGGTTTCTTTTACCATTGCCATACATATGAAAAAGTTGCTCCTGCTATTGGTGCTTTTTGTGAATTATTCAGTTAATGCCCAACCCACTAACAAACCAAATATTGTTGTAATAATAGTAGATCAGTGGCGGGCACAGGCTACAGGCTTTAATGGTAATAAAGAGGTATCCACTCCCCACCTTGACCAGTTGGCAAAGCATAGTATCAACCTTACAAATGCGGTTTCAGGTATGCCGGTTTGTACGCCATTCAGGGCACAGTTAATTACTGGGAAATACCCGTTATCCACCGGGGTTTTTATGAACGATGTGATGCTGGATACAGCTGCTTATACAATAGCCAAAATTTATAGAAACAGTGGTTATGCCACCGGCTTTATTGGCAAGTGGCATATAGATGGCCACGGACGAAACAGTTACATACCCGAAAACCGCAGGCAGGGTTTTGATTACTGGAAAACATTGGAGTGTACACACGACTACAACCATTCAGCCTATTACAACGGCAACGATACCGGCAAAAAATTCTGGGAAGGATATGATGTCATAGCTCAATCAAACGATGCCTCGCAATACATTACCGATCAGGCCAACAGTAAAAAGCCCTTTATGTTGTTTTTGTCGCTGGGGCCACCACACGATCCCTACCCTACCGCACCGGCAAAATACAAGGATATGTATGCCAATAAAAACATAACCATCAATCCCAATGTGCCAGTGGGTATGCATGAAAAAATAACCAAAGACCTGAAAGATTATTATGCTCATATTACCGCGATAGATGATGCATTAGGCAACATTCTGCAAACCATAAAACAGGCTGGAATAGATAACAACACTTTGATCGTTTTTACCGCCGATCATGGCGACCTGATGGGCGCTCATGGACAGCGTAACAAACAACAACCTTATGCAGAAAGTGTAAAGGTTCCTTTTCTTATACACTACCCCAAAGCTTTTGGAACAACAGGTAAAACATCCGACATCTTACTGAACTCACCCGATATTATGCCCACCATACTCGGCTTAACCAACATGCCCATACCGGCAGCGGTTGAAGGGTTTAATTATGCTGATGTGTTATTGGGCAAAAAGAAGAATCCAATTAATGCTACGCTTATATCGTGTGTACAACCTTTTGGCCAATGGTCGAGAGACAAAGGCGGCAGAGAGTTTCGCGGGGTTGTTACCGGGCAATACACCTATGCCCGTGACCTTAACGGTCCGTGGTTATTGTTCGATAATAAAAATGACCCGTACCAGTTAAACAACATGGTTGGTAAAAAGGAATATGCAACTGTTCAAAAAAAAATGGAACAACAATTACAGCAATTACTTACAAAACATAACGATACATTTAAACCAGGTATGGACTATGTGCGCCAATGGAATTATGTAGTAGATGAAACCGAAACAGTGCCCTATATAAAAATGAATTATGAAGGCAAACCGGTAAGGGAGTAACTATAGAAAATCCAATTTATTGTTGGTCAGGCGACCAACAATGGCGGAAAATCCAACACGATTGCTTCTTATGAAAAGTTTCTTACTGAAGTTGTCACACCACTCATTGCTGAAAACGCAATGGTAGTAATCCATGGTCATACTGATATTATCGGCGACGAGAAATACAACAACACACTATCTCTTGAAAGATCGAAAAGTGCCCAAAAAATAATTGAAGGTGCTTTGGCAAAGGCTGGTAAAAAAGGAGTAACATTCCAAACGTTGGGTTTTGGTGAAGATGCAAACAATGCACCTTTCGACAACAACCTTCCTGAAGAACGCTTCTACAACAGGACTGTCATTATTGATATAGTTCCATCTAAGTAAAGCTATTTGTAACTTTATTTTATACAGGAGCAGGCATTGCAAATGCTTGTCTCCTGTATTTTTTTGTTCAAACATGAAAGGTCAGCGTTGTTGCTACACAGGAGACAGAAGTTTATCTGAATTCCAAATGTCTCGCCACATGCTCCATCAATTGTCACCTTCTCTTCATTGATAAACAAAAGCTAAGTATCATTTTGTTTTAAGCAAGGCATCGTAAACGTTACGGGCGTGCTCATAGGCATTTCGTGCTGCTTCCTGCTCTTCCTTTCTAATAGCCGGGCCTTTTGTGCTCCAACACTTATCAACTGCGGCACGGCACCATTCAGCGCTGTTTTTATCAGAAATGGGGTTGCCGTTTACCAGCACAAAAATGGGGTTGGTATGGGCGCTTGCATTTACCCGAACTGCAACCCACGACGATTGTTGT
>JBBSJX010000037.1:0-16753 GCA_038256825.1 Chitinophagales bacterium | reverse complement strand
TTTTACCACCACACCCAATTCGCCTTTTGATGCGTTTGCGGGTAATATGGCAAAAACAGAATCAGAACGATTTGGTTCGATAAGGGCGGTGCCTGTAAATTTTCCAAAAGCGGGCAACACGGCGTAGGACTTTCCAAAATAAAAGCAGGGGAATTTAAGTGATTGGCGGCCAGCCCCTCTCATTGAAATACAGGGATGAATATGCCCGCTAAAATAATAATCAATTTGATCGGTAGGTTCGCAGGCTTCTTTTATATCGTGCACAAAGCAAAAGTTTGCAATGGATAAATGATTGCTGGCAACAGCAATATCGGCGCTGGCGTACCACTCTTTTTTTAAAATATCGTGGTTGCCTTTTATTAACTGAATGTGTAAGCTACTTAAATCGCTGCGCCACCTTTTAAAAAGATCCAGCTCTTTATTAGCAACGCTGTGAAAAAGATCGCCCACCACAATAAGTTGCTGCGGTTTAAAATAAAGAATTTGCGAAACAAGCCGTCGCAAATCATCCTGGTAAATATTTTGAGGCACCGGGATGCCTGCTTTTCTAAAGTGCCCGGTTTTGCCAAAGTGAAGGTCAGATATAATGATTGATTGTTGCTCTTCCCAAAAAATACACCGTTCAGGTGATAACCATAAAGTTTGTCCATGTAATAAAAATCGCTCCGATACCTGCATCCACCATTTTTTTTGAACGGCAAAGATAATGATCAAGGGAAGGTGAATAATATCCTACTCAATTTATCCTTCTTAAATTGAATTTCCATATAAAAAAATCACCGAATAATTTTCGCCAATCAAACCTGCTATTTTCCTTTTATCAAATATTTAAAGATTTAAAATTGGTTAAGCTTTAATTCTTAATATTTTTAGGGCTTCACTAATTATAAAATTTAAGTATGTTAAAACGAAACCAGGTTTTTTTATTATTTGGGTTTATCCTGAGTTTTTCGGTTGCGAATGCGCAAAAAGTGGACTTTACCGAGTTTGATCTTGATAATGGTTTACACGTGATTTTGCACCAGGATAAATCAGCACCAGTAGTTGCTGTATCGGTTATGTACCATGTAGGTTCAAAAAACGAGGATACTGCACGTACCGGGTTTGCCCACTTTTTTGAGCACCTTTTATTTGAAGGAACTGACAATATTAAAAAAGGTGAATTTATGAAACTGGTTTCCTCAAACGGAGGGCAAAACAATGCCAATACAAGCCAGGACAGAACTTTTTACTATGAGTTATTTCCATCGAACCAATTAGAAATGGGTTTGTGGTTGGAAAGTGAGCGTATGATGCACCCCGTTATAAACGAGATAGGGGTAAAAACACAAAACGAAGTAGTTAAAGAAGAGCGTAGGATGCGTATAGATAACCAGCCTTATGGAAAATTTGTCAGCGAAATATTTAGCCGTCTTTTTGTAAACCATCCTTACCGTTTGCAGCCAATTGGCAGTATGGAGCACCTGAATGCTGCTAAACTGGAAGAGTTTATAGCCTTCTTTAAAAAGAATTATGTGCCCAATAATGCAGTGCTTACTATTGCAGGCGATATTGAAGTTGAAAAAACAAAAGAACTGGTAAAGGCTTATTTTGGACCCATACCTAAAGGAGCGCCTGTTGTGTATAGTAAAGCCACTGAAGCGCCTATTACAAAGGAAATTATTGATACAGCCTACGATGCTAATATTCAAATTCCCGCTATCATGACTGCATACCGTGTACCAGGTATGACAGAAAAAGAGTCGAAGGTTATGGGTTTGATATCTTCGGTTTTGTCGCAGGGCGCAAGTTCAAAATTGTATAAAAAAATGGTAGATGAAAAGAAAAATGCCCTGCAGGTTGGTGCATTTAATTTTTCGTTGGAAGATTATGGTGCTTATATCACCTATGCTTTGCCTAATAATAATACACCACTGGATACTTTGTTAAAAGATATTGATGAGGAAATTAAAGCGATTCAAACCAATTTAATAAGCCAGAATGATTACCAGAAGTTATTGAACCAGTTTGAGAATGCCTATGTAACTGCAAACTCACGTATGTTAGGTGTTGCCGAAAACTTAGCCAATGGTTATACTTTTCACAACAAAAAAACCGGAATTATAAATAATGAATTAGCTGAAATAAAATCGATTACCCGCGAGGATATACGCAATGCAGCTAAAAAGTATTTAAACTCCAACCAGCGTGTGGTGCTTTATTACCTTCCGGCAAGTAGCCAAAACAAATAATTGAATATCTAAAAAATACTAAAATAGTTATGCGAAAAATATTTTTAATCATATCGGGTGCCCTGCTTCTGCAAAATGGTATGGCACAAAAAATTGACAGAACCCAGCCGCCAAAACCCGGTCCGGCTCCAACCATTAAAATTGGTAACCCTGTTAAATACCAGTTAAGTAATGGTATTACCGTACTGGTTGTTGAAAATCATAAGTTGCCAAAAGTAACTGCCAGTTATTCAATTGATGCCGGCCCTATTACGGAAGGAGCCAAAACCGGTTCGCTTGATTTAATGGGCCAGATGCTTGGAGAGGGAACAAAGGTTAGGAGTAAAGCTGCCTTTGATGAGGCGGTAGACCGCATGGGTGCCAATGTAAATTTATCAGCAAATGGAGGATCCGCTTCTTCACTTACCCGTTATTTCGATTCTGCTTTTATGTTGATGGCCGAAGCCCTTCAAAAGCCTGCTTTTAAAAAGGAATCATTTGATAAATTAAAAAGCCAGTATATCACGGGCTTAAAGTCGAACGAGAAAAGTGTAACAGCAGTTGCTTCACGGGTTACCAGTGCTTTAATGTTTGGTACCGAACATCCCAGCGGGGAGTTTGCTACCGAGGAAAGTATTACCAGTTTATCCTTAAACGATGTTGAACAAGCTTATAAAAAATATGTTTCACCTTCCAGGGGCTACCTCACTTTTGTAGGCGATATTACCCCGGTTAAAGCAAAAGCGCTTGCCGAAAAGGCCTTTGCAGGTTGGAAAGGGGCACCTGTTAGTCTTGAGAAACTGGCTGTTGTTTCTAACCCTGAAAAAACAGTTGTTAACCTGGTAGATATGCCCAATGCAGTACAATCCGAAATCAGGATCACCAACCTGGTTTCCATCCCTATGAGCAGCCCGGATTATTTTCCTGTTTTATTAGCCAACTATTTATTAGGTGGCGGTGCTGATAGTAAGTTGTTTTTAAACTTAAGAGAAAAGCATGGCTTTACTTATGGTGCATATTCAAGTGTTGGTTCAGGTCGTTTTCAGGCGGCGTTTGTTGCCAGTGCAGCGGTGCGCAATGCCAAAACCGATAGTGCTGTTGGCGAGGTTTTAAAAGAAATTAACACCATGCATACCGAAAAGGTTAGCGAGCAGGAATTGAAGAATGCGAAGGCTTTGTACAATGGTAGTTTTGCTCTTGGGTTAGAAAACCCTGCACGTGTAGCAACCTTTGCAAGCAACATTCTTATAAACGATTTGCCAGCCGATTTTTATAGAACGTACCTGCAAAAAGTAAATGCAGTAACGACTGATGACATTCAACGTGTAGCAAAAAAATACTTCAACTTTAATAATAGCCGCGTAATTGTTGTAGGTAAAGCCAGCGATGTTGCAGAAGGCCTTAAAAACTTACATTACCCAGTTGAAACCTTCGACAGGTATGCACGCCCCGTTAAGGAAATGTCGCAAAGTAATGATAACACCACTACAGCCAAAGTAGATGCTCAGAAAATAATCAGCGATTATCTATCGGCCATTGGCGGGGTTGAAGCGTTGAAAAATGTTAAGTCGATTACTATGACTTTTGGTATGGAAATGCAGGGTATGAATTTAGAAGTGGCACAAAAAAAATTATTTCCCAACAAGGAACTTACTATTGTAACAATGATGGGGAATGTGGTTAACAAAACCGTATTTGATGGGTCTGCAGGTTATATGGAACAGATGGGACAGAAAAAACCTATGACCGACGATGAGTTAAAAGATAAAAAGAGCCAGGCATCTTTATTCGACCAATTGGATTATAATTCCCCCGGCTATAAACTCCTGGTTCAGGGTACTGAAAAAGTGAATGGAAAAGATGCTTACAAAATCCAGGTAACCACCCCGTCGGGAAAAAATCAAACAGAGTATTACGATGTGGATTCAAAGCTGTTGGTTAAAATGGAAAAAACGCAGGAGGCCAACAATATGACGGTAATGAACACAGTTGAATTTAGCGATTACAAAAAAGAGGGAACTATATTATTCCCACATTCTCAAAAAGTTTCTGTTAGCGCCGGTGGGCAGCAACAGGAGTTTGAAATGAAAATGAGTAAAGTACAAATTAACGAAGGCGTAACTGCTGAAGAATTTAAATAATAGTTGATTCCTAATTTTTTAAGAGACAGTTTAATCGCTGTCTCTTTTTTTATGAATTATTTTGAGCCGGGCATTTATTAACTATGGTGCTTTTCTTGCGTCGCACACTTGTACATTTTCATCTTTGATGATCATAACGTTCATATTTATAGTAGCAAATAAAAATACTATATCTCTCACTTGCTCAGGTTAAATAATATCCAGTTCTTTATTGGCCATGTCCTGTTTTGGTTTATCCGTATCATCAGTTGGCGAAAACTTAAAGAGGTTTCCAAATTCAGGTATATCCTTTCTTAGCTGGTTCCAATCTTCAATAGGTAAAAAAACACCAACGGGCCTGCCTTCGCTATTGTATGTAAATTGTGGGGTCATATTGTTTTTAATTTATTAGTTATAAAGTTAACCCGTTGCAACACCCCGAATTGTATTACACTTGATAGCTGCTTGTAAACAACCTAAGGGTAGTGTGCATTCCAGATTGTAGCAAGAGAAAGTGAGAAAAGCTCCTTTGAAATGATGCGGTAGAAGGGAGTGACACAACCGGAGATCCACAAAGTGCAGATGATCGTCAACAAAAATAAAAACGACTATCTGGAATGCACTCAAAGGGTACAATAAAAAGCAATTCAATTATACCATATACATTTGAGGCAAATTCTGTTTTAATTATGATGAATTGGGAAACAATTTTTAGCACCCAACGCCTGGGCCAGCGCCAGGCTTCCAATGAACCGCGTTCCGGCTTTCAACGCGATTTTGACCGGCTTATTTTTTCCTCCTCATTTAGAAGGTTACAGGATAAAACACAGGTGTTCCCTTTACCGGGCAGCACCTTTGTTCATAACCGCCTCACCCATTCACTCGAAGTAGCGAGTGTAGGCCGTTCGCTGGGGAGCATGGTAGGTAAAAGAATTAGCGATGAATTAGTAAACAAAAATTCGGATAGTATTGAGTTTTATAAATACGAACTGCCCAATGTAATTGCAGCGGCTTGCCTGGCACACGATATTGGTAACCCTGCTTTTGGCCACTCAGGCGAAAAAGCCATCTCGGCCTATTTTTTAGATCATGCAGATACCCGGATTGATGGCACCGCTTTAAAAGATTTTTTTGATGAAAAGGAGTGGGCCGATATCACAAACTTTGAAGGAAACGCAAATGCCATACGCATACTTACCCACACATTTAAGGGGCGTATTTCAGGTGGGTTAGGGCTTACGTTTACAACTATCGCATCCATTTTAAAATATCCCTGCAGCTCGCTTGATATAGATAAACAATGGAAGCACCGTAAAAAATATGGTTTCTTCCAGGCAGAAAAGGAGGCCGTAAAAACCATAGCAGCTAAACTGGGCATGCTACCCGATGAAGGGTTGGATACCTGTTACAAACGCCATCCTTTTGTTTACCTGGTAGAGGCTGCCGATGATATTTGCTATCGAATCATCGATATGGAAGATGCACATCGCCTGGGTATATTATCGCATGAAACGGTCAAACAATCTTTATTGCAGGTAATTCAATCCTTAAACGATCCTACAGAAAATATTGATAAAATCATCAGTGTTTACAATCGGCTGGGCGACCAGAACGAACAGATTAGCTTTTTACGTGCCAGAACCATCAGGATATTAACCCATGCGGCAGTGGAAGTTTTCTGGAACAACCGCCAGGCAATTTTAGCCGGTAATTTTAATGATACTTTGCTGGATAATATAGATGATAAAACCGCTGCATTTGAGCAGGTGATGCAATTATCAAACAAATACATTTATAACCACGATACGGTGCTGGAGGTGGAAATAGCGGGATATAATGTAATGTCGGAGTTATTAAAGCTAATGGTACCTGCCCTTTTAAAACAAAAGCCGGATCATAAGGACCAAAAAATTTTAAAATTATTTCCCCACCAGTTTACGGAGTTTGAGGATACAAAACTGCCATACCCTAAGGTGATGAATGCCTTTGATATGATATCGGGAATGACAGACTTGTATGCAACAGAATTGTACCGCAAATTAAAAGGCGTGGAGATACCCCGGCATCGATAATATTTAAAAATTACCTATTGACCTTCTCTAAACTTTATTTCCTCAGGATCGGGAATGGTTCCGGTTGATTTTATTTTGCTTTGTTCATGAACCAGGTCATCAAGGTCCTGTTCTTTTCCGGGTTCATAATCAACACCCATATCCATTGTTTTTTCTTCTGGTACATCTGCATCATCCTGGTCATCCGGAGTGGTGCTGTCACCAGAATGTTTTTTCAGTTGGTCTGCTTCATTTCTTTCTTCCATATCTCTTTCAAGATCTTCGTTCGACATGTTGGAGGGATTATTATTCATAAGAGGTAATTTTTTAAGAAAGTTGAAATAATTATGCCATGCACTTTAATAAAAATATTAACCAGGGATTTTAAAATATAAAATTTCCAAAGGAAATAAAATAAGCATCTAAAAAAAATATATCTTTCAATCCTTACAAATTTTCACCTTACAAAAGCCATGCTTTCTATATGCACGTACAGGAAATAAATTCGAAATATATTTTTACTGATGGCGAAATCATTTCATTTAAAGTAAACTACCGGGTTCCTGTAAAGGGTGGGTTTATCGCTTCGGCAAGGGTTTCAGTAAAGGCCAGGCATGCCCTGGGAGATGAAGCGTTTGAGTATTGTACACTCATTCTTAATTTTTCTGGAATACGGTCGTTAAATATCTCCGAAGATTTTACCAGCGAAGCAAAAATTTCGGATATGACCCTTAAGAAATTAGATGATGGCAGTTTTTATATTTCGTTACACCCTTTTAATACTACCAACGAGCCCAACGAAAACGACAACTTTGTAATTAAAGCGGATGGATTTACGTTTGATATGGAACGATAGGATTTATTGAATATGCAGAACTTTTTTTGCCAGGTCAATCATTTCGGGGCTGCCGGTATATTTACCTCTTTCGTCGGATAATTTTACAACCTGTGTCCATTCGCCGCCATCTGGCCAGGCTTCCACCATTTTTAATACAATATTCATGGGTTGCAATCCTACATCGTTGGTAAGGTTGGTGCCTATGCCAAACGAATAACCAATTTTACCCTGGCAATAGGTTGTAATCAATTTTACCTTTTCATAATTCAGGGCATCAGAAAATATGATGGTTTTTGACAGCGGATCGATGCCCATTTGTTTATAATGTTGAATAGTTTGGGCGGCAAAATCAATTGGGTCGCCGCTATCATGCCTAACCCCATCAAACAATTTGGTAAACATTTTATCGAACTGCTCGTAAAATACAGTGGAGGTGTAGGTATCGGATAAGGCAATGCCAAGGCTTCCCCGGTATACCGCCACCCAATTTTCAAGCGCCATCGTATTGGCCATTTTAAATCCATACTTAGCTGCGTGAAACATAAACCACTCGTGTGCATGAGTACCAATGGGTTTAACGGCATTAAGCATTGCAAAATGAACATTGCTCGTTCCAACAAACGAAGGATGCCCTTTTAATTTTAAGGTTTCTACCACCAGCTTCTGCACCAGGTACGAATGGCGACGCCGGGTTCCAAATTCAGCTACGGTAATGGCCAGATCGTTAAACTTACTTATTTTTTCGGTGGTATTATCTACTACTTCAGCATCTGATTTTCGGTTGGTATTGTTTAAATGGTAATAAATTTCGGACACCAGGCTTAGCAAGGGTACCTCCCATAAAATGGTTCGGTACCAATAGCCTTCAATTGATATACTAACATCATTTCCACTTTGTTGAATGGTAACTTCGGATGGGTCGTAAACATACCCTTGTAAAAAATCCAGGTAAGTGGGATCGAGATAAGGACAGTTAACCAGCAAAAAATTTTTTTCATCGGCAGTAAGCCTTAATTGCGCCATTTGGTTAACTGACTGGCGGAGCGCATCTCCAAAACCCTCAGGAAATTTATGTTGGCCGCGGTTTATAAACTGGTATTTAGCCTTTGACTTAGGAAATAATTTGATAACTCCATGCTGCATGGTGAATTTATAAAAATCATTATCCAATAGTGAAAGGAGGGTTACAGTTTTTTGCATGGAATAAAGATAATAGCAAAAGAAAGACCGCCGTTTTTGATCAACAATTAATACTTACCAAATCAAAAACGCAACGAGTTTTATAAATAATTTTGAAGCTACAGTGTAAGAATTTGGAAACTTGTGGTGGTAAGATATTTGTGTTAGGAAAGGTATTGTTCATATTAAAAATGTAGAATTATGGCAAACTTATCAGGAAAGACTATAGCCATTTTAACCGAAAATGGATTTGAAGAAGTGGAATTAACCAGTCCTAAAAAAGCACTGGAGCAAGCTGGTGCAACTGTTCATATTGTTTCGCCTCAAAAAAAAGTACGGGCAATGGATGGCAAGGAGTGGTCGATTGAATTAGATGTAGATGTGGATGTGAAAAATGCCAGAGAAGCGGATTATGATGGATTACTAATACCGGGCGGGGTAATAAACCCTGATTTAATGCGGGTAAATGAGGATTGTGTAAATTTTGCCCGGTCGTTTTTTACAGCCGGCAAACCAGTGGCATCTATTTGCCACGGTCCCCAACTATTAATTGAAGCTGATGTTGTAAAAGATAAAACAATGACCAGTTTTCCTTCGGTTAAAAAAGATTTGATAAACGCCGGTGCAAACTGGGTAGATAAAGAAGTTGTGGTTGATAATGGACTGGTAACCAGCAGATCGCCAAAGGATTTAGACGCGTTTAATAAGAAGATAGTGGAGGAATTTAAAGAAGGTGTGCACAAAGGGATGCATGCCTGATTTAGCCAGATGTTTTTATTTTTTGTTGAAGCCAAAATTCATTCAATAATTAGAGGATGGATTTTGGCTTTTCCTTTTTTATTTATGATGACCAAAGATTTGCCGATGAAGTGATTGCGACGCAACGATGTTAACAGAGCGTTATGAAGCCGGTACCCCAAAAACTCCCTGTTTTGCCCCACGGTTTTGGGCTCAAACCCTTACCTTTGCTGCCCCCGAAATAAAACCTTCGGGTAATTATTATGTCTGAAAAAGAAATTATTAACCAAAACGCTGATGCACAGGAGAACGCAGCGGGAGCAGAAAACACTGCACCTGAAGCTTCTACAGCGACACCAAATGCACCTGAAGAAACGCCAGCACCTGAAATGGCACCAACAACTTCTGAAGAAAAGCCCGCTACAGAAACGGCACCAACAGCTTCTGAAGAAAAGCCTGCTACAGAAACGGCTCCAACAGCTTCTGAAGAAAAGCCTGCTACAGAAGCGGCTCCAACAGCTTCTGAAGAAAAGCCTGCTTCAGAAGCGGCACCCACAGCTTCTGAAGAAACGCCGGCACCAAAAGCAGATGAAGAAGCGCCCGTTACAGAAGCAGCATCTACTGATGGACCTTCTGATTTATCCGAAATTAAAGCGGAGTGGCCTGACGAATTAACGCCAACAGCAGAGGCGCCAACCGAACAAACAGCTACCGCTGAGGCCCCTGCTGAAGAATCTAAAAAAGCTTATGAGCCAAAAGTTGAAACGCCACACGACGATTTTGACTGGAGCATTGACAAGCGCAATGTGAGCACTTACAGCAAGGAGGAAAGAGAAAAGTACGACAGCGTGTATGATAACACCTTTGTACAGATTAACGATGCTGAGATTATTACAGGTAATGTGGTGGGTCTTACTAAAACTGATGTTGTAATTAATATTGGTTTTAAATCGGACGGTCTTGTTTCATTAAACGAATTCCGCGATATCCCTAACCTAAAGGTTGGTGACGATGTTGAGGTTATGGTTGTTGAGAAAGAAGACAGGGCTGGTCACCTGCATTTAAGCCGTAAATCTGCAAGGATTTTCCGCGCCTGGGAGCGTATTGTTGAAGTACACAAAACCGGTGAGGTTATTACCGGTACTGTTACCAGCAAAACTAAAGGTGGTTTAATCGTTGACGTATTTGGTATGGAAACCTTTTTACCAGGTTCTCAAATTGACGTTAAACCTGTTACTGATTACGATCAGTTTGTGGGTAAAACAATGGAATTTAAAGTGGTTAAGATTAACGAGACCATTAAGAATGCTGTTGTATCGCACAAAGCACTTATAGAAAGCGACATCGAAGCTCAGAGAGCAGAAATAATGAGCAAGCTGGAGAAAGGTCAGGTATTGGAAGGAACGATTAAAAACATCACCGATTTTGGAGCCTTTATGGATCTGGGCGGCTTAGATGGTTTGTTATATATCACCGACATAAGCTGGGGACGGATTTCGCACCCAAGCGAGGTGTTGAAGCTGGATCAGAGACTGAACGTAGTTGTATTAGATTTCGACGACGACAAGAAGCGTATCAGCCTTGGTTTAAAGCAACTTACTCCACACCCATGGGATGTGTTGCCTGAAACAATTGCCGAAGGACAAGTTGTTAAAGGTAAAGTTGTAAATATTGAAGATTACGGTGCTTTCTTAGAAATTATGCCGGGTGTTGAAGGTCTTGTTCACGTTAGTGAAATTACATGGGCTAACACGCCAATCAACGCTAAAGAGTTCTTTAAGTTGAACGATGAGTATGAAGCTAAGATTGTAACCCTTGATAAGGATAGCCGCAAAATGAGCTTATCTATCAAGCAAATGAGCGACGATCCATGGAGCACAATCGAAAACAAATTCCCTGAGTTAAGCAAGCACAAAGGTTTGGT
Source organism: Chitinophagales bacterium (assembly GCA_038256825.1). Taxonomy (GTDB): domain Bacteria; phylum Bacteroidota; class Bacteroidia; order Chitinophagales; family Chitinophagaceae; genus Segetibacter. The sequence continues at coordinate 5,693 of JBBSJX010000037.1, read as the reverse complement.
TAAAAACATTACTCCTTACGGTGTATTTGTTGAGCTTGAGCCAGGTATTGGTGGTATGATCCACATCAGCGATTTAAGCTGGTTGAAGCGTTACAATCATCCGGGTGACTATACTAAAGTGGGTGAATACATTGATATCATCATCATGGGTATAGACAAAGAAAATCGCAAATTGCAATTAGGTCATAAGCAGTTAGAGGAAGATCCCTGGAATACCCTGGAAGATACCTTCGCAATCGGATCGATACACGAAGGAACTGTTACCAGGAAAGATGACAAGGGTGCAACCGTACAACTACCTTATGGTTTAGAAGGATTTGCTCCAACCCGCCACCTTTTAAAAGACGATGGTAAAAGTGTTACCGCTGATGAACATGCTCAGTTTGTAGTGATCGAATTTGATCGCAACGAAAAGCGTATAGTGGTAAGCCATACCCGCATATGGGAGCAGGCACAACACCAGGAGAAAGAAGTAGCCCGCAAAGAAGCTAAAGTTGAAACTGAAAAAACTAATAAAGCTGTAAAAACAATACAGGCTAAGGTTGAAAAAGCTACTTTAGGTGATTTAGGTGCACTGGCTTCAATTAAAGAGAAGTTAGAGCAGGCAGAAGGCGATAAGAAGTAATTAAACTTTTGATCTGATAAAATGCTCCCGGGAAACCGGGGGCATTTTTGTTTGTAATAGGTTTTTTAGATTGCGGATTTGTATTTAGGCGGCGGATTTAATTTAAGTTGAGCAGTTCATTTAAAATAACTTTATCGCTGCAAAGAGATGTGAAATTAAAAGTGTGCGAACTTCGGATAGTCGTTCAGGCAGCAAATAAAACTTAATAGTATTAGTTTACCTGGCCCATAACCCTATTTAAAATTGCAACAGCTTTTTGGCTTTAATTAAGTAAAAAAAATTATAAAAATTACACTTTTGGCTTAAAAAATGATGGGGTTATTACCTTGCTTCCGATATAAATAAAGTGTATGCAAACAAGTTTAGGTCCTATTATAATTTTAGAAGATGATTTGGATGACCAGGATATTTTAAAAGAAATTTTTGTGGAACTGAAGGTTCCATACCGGGTTGATTTTTATACCCAGGCAAAAGATGTGTTGGAGTATTTGTTTAGTACTAAAGAACGGCCGTTTATTATACTGTCGGATGTAAACCTGCCTTCGATGAACGGGTTGGAGTTAAGACAGATTATTAATGAAAACGATTTGCTGCGTAAAAAAAATATACCATTTGTGTTTATATCAACCAGTGCCGACCAGTTTGCTATAAAGCAGGCATATAATTTAACGGTGCAGGGCTATTTTGTAAAACAAAACAGCATACCCGAAATTAAAACAACCATTAAACTTATAATTAATTACTGGGAAACATGTAAGCAGGTAAACAGCCATTAGATATAAGATAGTAGGTGAGCAATATTACCATTCATCCCGCCATTCTTCTGTAACATCGCCTGCAAATTTTAGCCCTGCCTTTTCGGCTTCATTTTGTATAAAATAGGTGAGTTCCTCTCTTTCAGGAATATCAATAAAATACTCCTCATCTTTATTTAGCTTGTTAAACGATTTAACTACTTTTTCAATTGACTTCCATATATCCGTATTGTCTTTTGATTTTGAAAGGTTATCTAAATAAGTATCCAGAATTTTATCTGTGGCTATTATCCTGTTTCGCGTAAACGATCCCTCGTCACTAATACGTTCCCACCATGCAATTGATGGATTCTGATTTTTTAAGCTATCCATTTGGTAATTTTTAATTAACACTCAATGCTGCACCCAATTTACGAGCAAACACATATAATAAGATGTATTTTTTTTACCGCATTTTCTTTTGTGTAAAATACAACATTTAGTAAAGAGTACTTTGCAGGAACGCATTAAACCTTTAGTGAGTATTACAGTTTAAAATTATTGTAAAAAACCAGGGAGCGGGGTTATACCTGAAGTATAAACTTTGTAAAAATAAAAAGGGCCAGGATAGAAATCCAGCCCCGTTTTAATCCAATATTCTATGAAAAACCACTTACATAGATGCGAGCCGTTTTGCTTTAGTTGCATTGAGGCCAACATTCTCACTTTATTACTCGTGGTTTACAATATCATATTTGGTTAAATAAATTTTTGGCTGCCAGCTTCATCTTTTCATAGGAGCATTGTTGTGTCACTCACTTGTACCGCATATTTAATTGCAGCTTATAGTTTTCTTAAAATAAAGGGTCTAAAATAACTATTGGCAACTTTGGCATGATTGTGTCGTATTAATAGCGATGTTTACAATTAAACAATCATTAATTAATATTTGAGCAGTGTTGTTATTAATAATTTTTAGCAGCAAATGTTGATAAACCAAAATTGGAATAATATGAAAAAAATAATTGTAGTAGCAATGCTAATAGTAACAAGTTTTGGAGCTTTTGCTTACACCGCGTCGCCAAAAGTTAGTGTGGATTACATACAGGAAAAAACAAAATTAAAGGATGGTGTAACCATGAAAGACGGACAGATGTACCTTATAAAAGATGGTGAAATGACGGAGATGTTAAAGGCCGTTATCATGTCGAACGGCACCAAAGTTTTAACCAATGGTGAAGGCTTTTTCAAAAATGGAGAAAGCTTTAAACTGGAAAATGGAGATGTGGTATACATGAATGGAAAGATTGAAAAAAAATCTCCATAGTACACTTATGATATACTTTATTCACTGGATAAATTTATAAATCCACCTGTTACAATCAGGTGGATTTGTTTTTTAAGTATCGCAATTAACCTAATATGCCTGAGGACAATTGCTGATACAAAATTTCTTTTGTTTATCCGGCGATAATGATTTGAAATAAGTCCTTACCGGGTGAACGTTTTCGCTACTGTGTTCAAAGTGGATATGTCTCCAAATTTTCATTAATTCACTGTGTGAGCATTTGTACAGATAGTTGTCTTCTCTAATCAATACATTGCCCTCGCTGTCGAACGTAGTATTCTGTAACAAGTTTGTCGGTTTTAAATTTCTTAGGATATATAACTGCTAAATAAACGGTGAATGGAGCCTTCTTAGTATACAATTTTTAAAAAATCTTTTTCTGCAGGTATGGGTTGTACTGCTTGTTTATTACTTTATAATTTTTATTATAATGAAGTTGTGATATAGCCTGTTCTGTTTTCACTCCAAAAAAAATTATTTTTGCTTTTTAATTGCAACTTTTATTCTACGCTGCACATCTTTGTAATATATGCCCGTACAAGTACTTAAGCGGTTATAATCCAATCCACATAATATTCTTTTTAAAGCTCCTCTCCGGCAATTTTGTTGTAAGCCGTTCCACACCCATGGAATAATTTTCCATTACCATCTTTAAAATTTTTTATGAAGAAGTTTGTATACCTGTTTTTATTTGTGTTGGTGAGTGCTACATTTTTAAAAGCTCAGTCAAATATTTGTACTGTAAAAACGGGTAATGGTTTCCAATTGTCAAATGTATACAATTGATAAAAGCGGTCTAGGCTGGTATTATCCATTAAGGAGCGGATACAGGGTTTTTTACAATTTTTTATTTATAGTGGTCGCCTTATAAATATCCTATCAATTTCCTGCATAAGCTTAAACAATTTAAACCAGGGAAAACCAGCTAAAGTATTTTAAACAGCAGATGTAGAGAGGCATTACGATGTACAATACTAAAGCGTTTAATGTAAATCAATAGACAGATATTTTAAAAATATATTTCCCTATGACCATCGAAAGGGGTCCTCACAAGAGGACTTTTTTCATTTTCAACAAATGTAGCAAACCATTTGACCCTGATGAATTGGGATATAGAATTTTAAAAGTGCTGTTATCTTTTAAGCAGTATAAGTGTATCCCAACGAAATAGGACTGGCTTTATCAATGGTGGGCAGCAACGTTTTCCGGTAACCTCTTTATATTCTAGCGTCTAAGTCAAAGGTTCAGTAAAAAATATTTTAAAAACCATGTATTAAATATTATCGAAATCTTTTATTTTCTTTCAACCGTACAATTAATTGAATAGTAATTATTTAACTATAATTTCCGTGTTTGGGAGGGTTCCAAAATTGAATACGGGTGGGAAACTTGCTTGCAACTATTTTATTTTATGCTACATCTTAATCAATGTTATATAACTATTTTAGCAAATTAGAAAAGGATGTTAATTGGAAAATCAAATTTGCCCCAAAATGGGAAGCTTTTTCCAGATTATTCCTAAAAAGTTGATGGCACAATTGGGAAATTTTATTGTAAACAAACTGAATAAATAAGTATGAAAAATTTTATTTTCCTGGTTATATTAAGTGTCATGTTGATTTTTAATACAGGCTTTAAGGGAAATTCGGAAATGGCGGTGGGTAACCTGGTATGGAATGATGCAAATGGAAATGGAAAACGCGATGCCTGGGAGGCTGGCATTGGTGGCGTAACAGTAAAATTATATGCGGATAATAATAGCGACAACATTCCCGACGGGCCGGGTAATGGAACTGTAATCGCTACAACCATCACTGCAATTGATGGAAATTATGTTTTTTCCCAATTGGCGCCGGGGCGATATATAGCTGGATTGTTAATACCCACCGGGTTTGTAATCAGTCCCACTTCATCGTTAACTCCCGACAATGATATTGATAACGACAACAATGCTGCAATTTTATATAACAACAATACGGAGGTTAGGAGTAACGCCATTACATTATCGCCGGGCGACGAGCCTACATTAGATGGGGATGGTAGTAACGGCAACCTTACCTTAGACCTGGCCATTTGCGGAACAAGCAACATTGGAAATTTTGTTTGGTTCGATCGTAATGCCAATGGCCTGCAGGATGCCAATGAAACCGGGTTTGTAAATGTTAAGGTGATGCTCACTTTTCCTGATGGGACTACCTACACAAAATATACAGATGCCGATGGAATTTACGAATTTGTAAATCTTGGTCCTGGTGCTTATACCCTCACCTTTACAACTCCTGTTGGTTTTATTGCCTCCCCGGCACTGGTGGGTACCAATAGAGAAAAAGATAGCGACCCTGTGAATGGGGTTGTATCGCTGAACGTTTTAGCCAGTACTTCCAATTATAGTTATGATGCTGGTTTTTACAAGAATATTTGTACAGGTATTGGTGATACGGATGGGGACTGCATAGGAAACCTGGACGACCTGGATGATGATAACGATGGTATTATTGATGAGGTAGAAAATGGTGGGTATGATGCTTTAAAAGATTGTGATAATGATGGAATTGTAAACTATCGCGATCCTACTCCCGGATGCCCTACAAGGGTTGGAAACGACATATATGGTGTTCCCTTTAAACCTTTAACCTGGACTGATTGCAACAATGATGGTATAAATGATTTTTTTGACTGGGATCGCGACGGTGTAATTAATGAATTGGACCTTGATAGTGACAATGATGGCATATTAGATATACAGGAAAGTAGAGACAACAGGGCCACAGATAATAACCGGGATGGTATGGCTGATGGAGTTGATGATGACGAAGATGGAATTATGTCTTCTGCTGATGTAGATGATCATGTTTATGGTGGACCGGGTTTAACTCCTGAAGACCTGGATCGTGATGGCTTGCCTAATTACTTAGATCTTGATAGCGATGGGGATGGCATTTCGGACATAAAAGAAGCATTGATATTTGGGGGTTTAAATGGCTTA
>JBBSJX010000036.1:0-16803 GCA_038256825.1 Chitinophagales bacterium | reverse complement strand
CCGTTTAGCCATTATAAAAGGCAATAAATTTATCCGGGTATTCTTTCTTGTTATTGTTATAGCCACCATCATCCGGTTTGCTTACGATGTATTTTTCAGGCATTCTTAACCTTTTTTTATGCACGAATGTGCATTTAAGCTTGGTTATACAAGTAATTTTCAACAAAAGCAAATACAAGCAATCCTATAATTATATTTGTTATGACCAATAACGCATACATGTCCCCAGCTATTGACAGAGAAAAAAATATAAAAGCCTCGGCATACACTGCAGCGGTTTGCGTTGTAGTATTCATCATGTTCTTTTTTACACAATGGACCCTACCCGTTATTCCTGCCCCACCGGTTGACGAAGGAATAGAAGTAAACCTGGGAAACAGCGACGAAGGCCTGGGGGATATTGCACCTCAAATGCCAGGTGATCCTTCCGATGCATCGCAATCTAATTACAACCCGCCGCCCGCTTCGCAGCCGGTAGCACAGGCACAGCAGGATCAATCAATTGCAGGCGATGAAAATGAAGAGGACGATGTAGCCGAAGTTAGCAACGTTCCAAAGCCGTTGGTTAAAAATCCTACCGTAAATAACACTCCAAAACCAGTAGTTAGAAACACGTCTACACCCAATAACAATAATGTAAAGCATGCAGTTAATAAACCTGTAGCAGTAGTTCCTACTCCTGCCCCACCAAGGCCAAAAGCAGTTTATTCAGGTGGAACCAACACAGGTTCCGGTGGCAACAATGCGGATACTTATAATGGCGTACGCAACCAGGGCATTGCCGGTGGAAACGGCGACCAGGGAAAGCCAAATGGCAATCCCAATTCCGATAGTTACAAGGGTAATGGCGGTAGTGGAACTAGTGGGGTTAGAATTAAGAGCGGTTTAAGCAACAGGCGTTTTACCAGGCTACCCACTTTTGAAGATGAGTTTAACGAAAACGCCAGTGTAGCAGTAGATATAAAGGTGAACAGTGACGGCCGCGTTATTTCAGCCGTAGTAAATCTTTCGGGTACTACTACTGCCAATGCAAATATTCGCTCCATTGCTACCCGTAAAGCGATGCAGCTAAAATTAAACGAAAGCTCCTCCGACGACGAACAAACCGGAACCATCATATTCAGCTTTAAGCTCAGAGGATAATTTCATAAAATCATTTTAAAATCTACTGTTACTTTAAGCAGTAGATTTTTTTTGCTCATTCGTTTTATTGCCAGGGTTATTTTATGGGGTCCAAACTTTTCAATTACTATTAAACATTCTTGCGTCGCACTCTTGTACCGCATAACTTTATTGCAAAGTTTTGTTTCGATAGTATTATTGCAACGATTAGAACTCCCTTTTTAAAAGCCTTTATTTATGAGCCAGGTAACAGGAAATAGCAATACCCCAATAACCACCCCCCAGTTAAAAATGGATGCGAACTATTCCGAAACGGTGGAATACTTATTTTCAAGGTTACCCATGTTTAGCCGTATAGGCCCCGCAGCATACAAAGCCGATCTTACCAATACCATTGCATTGTGCAAAGCTTTGGGCGACCCACAAAAAAAATTAAAGAGCATTCATATAGCCGGCACTAATGGTAAAGGCTCAGTCAGCCATATGCTGGCCGCCACTTTACAAACAGCAGGGCTAAAAACGGGTTTGTACACCTCTCCTCACCTAAAAGATTTTAGAGAGCGAATTAAGATTAATGGAGTTATGGTTGAAGAGGAATTTGTAATTGATTTTACAAAAAGAATTCAACCCATAATTGATGAAATTGATCCATCGTTTTTTGAAATTACCGTTGCAATGGCTTTTGAATATTTTGTGCAGCAAAATGTAGATATTGCTGTACTGGAAGTTGGCCTTGGTGGTCGTTTGGATAGCACCAATATTGTTACTCCTGAATTGAGTATCATAACCAATATTGGTAGAGATCATATGAATTTGCTGGGAGATACTATTGAAAAAATTGCTAACGAAAAAGCTGGGATAATTAAAGAAGGAATACCGGTTATTATAGGAGAAACGCTTAATGAAACCCGGCCTATATTTTTAGAAAAAGCTTCATCATTAAATGCGCCTATTGTATTTGCCAGCGAAAAATACTGGGTTGCCGATTGGAAAATACAAAATCACTCACTAAATGTCTCCGTAGCTGAAAGCGAGCTGGACGATAGCCACAAAAAATACCAGTTAGACCTTACCGGCCTTTACCAGGTTAAAAACCTGTTGGTTGTTATAGAAGCCATTAGCCAATTGCATAAAGCAGGCTGGCAGGTAACCCCAAATCATTTACATGAAGCCTTGCCGCAGGTAAAAAAGTTAACCGGTTTACATGGCCGCTGGGAAGTGGTTCAGCAAAATCCCACAGTGGTGTTTGATGTTGGCCATAACGAAGATGGCATAAAGCAAATAGTACAACAACTGGAATTAACCAATTTTGATTTTTTACACATTGTACTGGGATTTGTTAAAGACAAAGAAGTAGCATCGGTTGTTGAATTATTACCTAAAAATGCTACCTACTATTTTACCAAAGCCCAAATTCCGAGAGCTATGTCGGAGAAGGAACTGGCAACATTGGGAAAACAAGCAGGGCTTAATGGCAAAGCTTATTATGAAGTAAACTTTGCGCTAAAGGAAGCTTTAAGTAAAGCACAACCCAACGATTTAATATTAGTTTGTGGCAGTGTATTTCTTGTGGGTGAAGTAAATATTTTTTAAATGATGCTCCGTAGCAAATTGAAAGTACAAGAGTGCGACGCAAGAATGTTGATTATTGCCCCACTGCCGGCTACATAAAAAAACTATTATAATTATAAGTATATTCTAAAGAAAGCCATGGAAAGTATACCGGTAAACATAATCAATTTTATAAGGCTGCTTAAATTATGAAAATCTTTAGAGTTTGCTGCGGTAAACAGTTTTTTAAAAATGTATAGCAACGGTAAAACAATAAGAAAAATACAATAAGCCGCGCTCAGCCACCATTTAAATTGCAACACATAAACCTGCACTATTGCCAGTGAGGCAATAAGCACTACCAGCCAAACGGCTACAAATACTTTTGAAGCATTCAATCCCCACGCAATGGGCATGGTATGGCAACCAAAGCGCCGGTCGCCTTCAATATCTTCCATATCCTTTACCACTTCGCGAATGAGTGAAATAACAAATGCAAAGCCTGCATATAAAAAGGTAATACGGGTTATTTTTTCGGTATACGATCCTATATCTTCGGATTTTAAAAGGTTTGCAGCCTCGCACCATGTGACCACTAAAATAACCCATGCCGTTAATAATGATATAGCCACATTACCCGAAAGCAATTTCTTTTTTAATGATATGGAATAAACAAAAAGCAACAAAACACAAATGGTATTAGCTACGCCCAACAGGCGCACCCTGGTTACAAGGTCAATATAAAATCCTATGGCAATCCCAATGATGCTTAAAACAAGGTGCCACAAAATTACCCATCGCCTGCTGATTATTTTATCGACTACCAGTTTTGCCGGCTTATTAACCTGGTCAATGTTTAAATCAAAATAATCGTTTATAATATAACCGGCAGCGGCTATTAAAACGGAAGATGCAACCAGCAATACAAAATACCAACCATGAATAATGGGTGCTACACCAGCATTATTTAAAATGGGATGTACTATGGCAAATACAAAAAGTGTTTGCGTAATAATGATAAAAACAAGATTAGGCCAACGCACTAATCGTAAAAAAGCCAATATAAGTTTCAAACAATTATTTTGATCAAATGATTAATGAATTTCCAAAGCAGGGGTTTACATGGATTTGATATGACTATCATCGTTCCAATGGCCCCGAACTTTTAGCACCTTTTCTATAACATCTCTTCCACAGCCAAAACCGCCATTTAAATGCGAGATGTATTTTGCTGCCGATCTTATTTCTTCAACAGCATCTTTGGGGCAACATGGCACCGCAACCTTTTTCATAAGTTTCAGATCGGGTATGTCATCACCCATATACAATACTTCATTCCAGTCGATACTATTTTTTTTAAGGTAAGCGGTAAGGGTAGCCACCTTATCGGTTATTTGCATAAACACTTCCGATACACCCAGTTTATTGAGCCGCTCCTTTACTTCGGGCGAATTACCACCCGATATAATAACGACATGGTAACCTTTTTTTATAGCAAGCTGCAATGCATAACCATCTTTAATATTCATTCTTCTCGCCATCAACCCATCTGGTAAAATCAACAGGGTACCATCGGTTAAAACACCGTCCACATCAAAAACCAAGGTGGTAACCGGGATGAAAAGCTCGAGTACATTCATATTTTTAGCTGATATAAAGTGTTGTTTAATCAGCAGATTTTGCTGATTTTTTTAATACTACAACATTTTAAGTTGCAAATGTATTTTAAAAGCATTTTGAAAAATTGTTGTATAGATTTTTCACAAGAAAAACAGGAATAATCACCCGCTAATCACTCAGTAAATCAATTGCAGAAAGATTTTTTTTGACAATAATACTTTCTGTAAACTTTAAATACAAACTTCTTAAAACGGGTTGATGATTTAAAAGTTGCAGGTGTTTGTCGATGGTAGCAATATCGCCCCTTACCGCCGGGCCTGTTTGCAGCACAGTCGGGGGCAGGGTACCCAATTTATTGATCGTCTCCTCTATAAGGGGAAAAAACAATTTAAAATCTACTGCTTCTTTTTGGCAAAACTCTTCCACTAAAGCCATTAAGTGATTGGTAAAATTGTTGGCAATTACTGCAGCCACATGTATTTGCAGCCGCTTTTCATCTCCTGCATAAGTAATCATAGGTGACCAGTGGCTGGCGAATTCCTTTAGCTTTTCTTTCGTTTCTTCACTATTTCCATCAATAATTACCGGGATGGCAGGCAAGGTTTCTACCTTTTTATTTAAAGTTTGGAGTGGATACAAAACCCCGTAATTAATAGCAGCCTCTTTTAAAACCGACTGGCTAACCGACCCGGCGGTATGCACCAATAATGCATTAGTATGAGGCATCTCTTTTACCACGGTTGAGATATGCTGGTCGGGCACGGCAATTAAACATAAGTCAAAATCGGGCCTCATACTTAATATATTATCACAATAAGCAGCGTTCAAAGCATCAGCCAATTTCATCCCATTATTAGAGGTTCTGCTAATTACCTGGAGAACCTGTGTACCGGTTGCCTTCATTTTTTTACCAAGAACCGTAGCTACATTACCCGAACCTATGATAACGACTTTCATTTAAATTATAGTATTATTGTTTTAATGAAATTAGCACAAAGAATTGTATTAGAATATTACCAGAGGAAGTTCAATACCTTATCCATTTTTGCTCCCCGAAAAGCGGCTGAAATTGCCTTAAAATTATTTTGTACCCCATATACCCGTTATAGGAAATTTAATGTCCCCGAAATATTTACAAAAGCGGAGCAACTTAATTTAAACCTGGATTATTTAAAAATTAAGGGGTTTAGGTGGACACCCTCAGCCAATAGCAATCATAAAAAAATTTTGATCTGCCATGGCTTCGATAGTTTTAGTTATCGTTTTGAAAACTATATACAACCCTTGCTTGATAAAGGTTTTGAAGTGCTCGCTTTTGATGCTCCCGCTCATGGCGAAAGCGGTGGCAAAACAATTACTATTATCCAATATCGAAACATGATATTGGAAATTAATAAAACGTTTGGATTAATACAAGGTGTTTTAGCACATTCATTTGGCGGTTTGGCCGTAGCGTTAGCCATCGAACAAATTAATGATAATTCAATTAAACAATTGGTATTGGTAGCACCTGCAACCGAAACAGTTCATGCAATTGATAACTTTTTCAATTTTTTAAAATTAAACCAAAAGGTCAGGACCCATTTTAATATCCTCATCGAAGAATTAGGGGGCAACCCATCGTCGTGGTATTCCGTTTCGCGGGTATTACAAGCTGTGCACATACCAACTCTTTGGATACATGATAAAGAAGATACCATTACCCCCTACAACCAAATGCATCATTTAACTGAAATGAATTTACCTCACATTGAATTTGAGATCACCACCGGATTGGGTCACAGCCCCTATACTGATGAGCAAATTAAAAAGCGGATCGTGTCCTATTTTTCCGAAATGTAATAAACTAGTTTAGTATAGTTTTCATCATTGCCAACAAGGGTTAACATTCAATTTTTGTTATTTTTTGTATGTTTAAGGCCGTAAAAAAACTTAAGTTCAACTAAAATCGAAAAGATTTTACCCATAATCTAAAATTTTGGTATTTGAACTTAAACAGTAATATTGCAACCCTGTTAGGTAATTTAAGTTCAGATGTTGCGGTATTGCTAACTTCACAACAGTAAGCAGGAATATATAAAGGTTTTACCCAAACACGGTAAACCATAAATTAAGAGAATGAGTAAAAATTTATTAATAGTAGAGTCTCCGGCAAAAGCTAAAACCATAGAAAAAATTTTAGGATCTGATTTTGAGGTTAGAAGTTGTTATGGACACATTCGTGATCTTGAAAAAGATGACATGGGTATAGATTTAAACAACAATTATTTGCCACGCTATAAAGTACCCGAGGATAAAGAAAAGGTGGTGAAGGAATTAAAACAACATGCAAAAAAATCAAAAGAGGTTTGGCTTGCATCGGATGAGGACCGTGAAGGAGAAAGCATTAGCTGGCATTTGGCTGAGGTTTTAGGCCTTGACCCCAAAACAACTAAAAGAATTGTATTCCACGAAATTACTGCTCCTGCCATAAAAAAAGCTGTTCAGAATCCCAGGCTCATTAATATGGACCTGGTGAACGCACAGCAGGCCCGCCGTATTTTAGATCGCCTGGTAGGTTTTGAACTAAGCCCTGTGTTATGGAAGAAAATTGGAATGCAGCGCAGTTTAAGTGCAGGAAGGGTGCAGAGTGTAGCGGTTAGGTTAATTGTTGAACGCGAAAGAGAGATCAATCATTTTCAATCGGAAAGTTCTTATAAAATTGAAGCATTATTTAATGCCAACGATATTAATAGCAAACCGGTAAACTTTAAAGCCGATGGCCCTACTAAAGTAAGTGAGCAGGCAACAGCCCAACAATTTTTAGAAAGTTGTAAAAATGCTTCCTATACCGTAGCTGACATTTCGGTACGCCCTGCCAAGCGCACCCCTGCAGCTCCTTTTACTACTTCTACCCTTCAGCAGGAAGCGAGTCGTAAACTGGGATATGGGGTTGGCAAAACAATGTTGATTGCACAAAGATTATATGAAAGTGGAAAGATTACTTATATGCGTACTGATAGTACGGCATTGAGTGATACTGCGATGACGGAAATTGAAAAAGAAATCAACCGGTCTTACGGTCAAAAATATTTTCAACCGCGCAAATACAAAAACAAAAACGAAAGTGCACAGGAAGCGCACGAAGCTATACGTCCTACTTACATCGAAAATCATTCGGCCGAGGATGAAGATAGCCGCCGTTTATACGAGTTAATTTGGAAACGCACCATTGCTTCACAAATGAGCGATGCACAGTTTGAAAAAACTACTGCAAAAATCAATATCTCAACTAATAACGATCAATTGGCTGCTAATGGAGAGGTGATGAAGTTTGATGGGTTTTTAAAAGTATACCTTGAAGGTAAAGATGATGATGATGATGATGATACAGAGGGCATTTTACCACCATTGTCGGTTAACCAGTTGCTCGATTTTAGAGAAATGACAGCCACTCAAAAATTCACCCGCCCGGCACCCAGGTATACGGAAGCTTCACTGGTAAAAAAACTGGAAGAATTGGGTATTGGCCGACCATCAACCTACGCCCCTACTATTTCAACCATAATGAAGCGTAATTATGTTGACAAGCGCGATAAAGAGGGCATAAAAAGAGAAGCAACGCAGTTGAAACTTAAAAAAAATAACCAGGTTGTAAAAGAAATTTTATTGGAAAATACCGGTGCTGAAAAGTCGAAATTATTTCCTACCGATTTGGGATTAGTTGTAACCGACTTTTTAAAAGAACACTTTAAAAAAGTTATGGATTTTGGATTTACTGCACAAATTGAACAGGAGTTTGATAATATAGCCGAAGGAAAATTGCTATGGAACAACATGATTGATGAGTTTTACAAACCATTTCACAACACAATTGAAGTTACCCTTGAAACTGCCGAACGTGCCAAAGGTGAGCGCGAATTAGGTTTAGAGGCAGAAACAGGTAAAAAAGTGATTGCCCGTATGGGACGTTACGGGCCTATGGTACAAATTGGCGATACCAGTAACGAAGAAGAAAAACCACGCTTTGCTACCTTAAAAGCTAACCAAAGCATTGAAACCATAACCTTTGATGAAGCGCTTGAATTATTTAAATTACCCCTCACATTAGGTGAGTTTGAAGGAAAAGAAGTTTCCGTAAATCTGGGACGTTTTGGACCTTATGTTAAATGGGGAGAAGATTTTGTTTCGTTACCAAAGGGCGAGGATCCATTAACGGTTGATATAAACAGGGCCAAAACCTTAATTGGTGAAAAGCAAACAGCCGATGCCCCTATAGCCATGTACCAGGATTTACCCGTAAATAAAGGTAAAGGAAGGTTTGGACCATTTATTAAATGGAATGACTTATTCATTAATATTCCAAAAGCATACAATTTCGATAGTCTTACTCAACAGGATTGTAACGAACTGATAGAGAAGAAAATTGAAAAAGAAGCCAACCGTTTTATTCAACAATGGCCGGCTGAAAAGATTGCTATTGAAAATGGCAGGTGGGGGCCCTTTATCCGGTTTGGCAAAAAAATGCTGAAGGTTACAGGAAAGGGCGAAAAAGGAAAACTGACGGCTGAAGAATTGGCTACAATTTCACTGGATGAAATAAAAAAGATGATAGAAGTGCAGGTGCCGGATGCCTTTACAAAAAAAACAGCCGTAAAAAAAGCAACAGCAAAAAAAGCAGCACCTAAAAAAGCTGCTACTAAAAAGTAAGTTTAATTATACCTTATTTAATTAAATAAAGACTATCACTATGCATGCATATTGATAGTCTTTTTCATTAACAAAATTCAAACCTGGCCAAACATTATATTGTAATAAAATAAGAAAGTTTACAAGTAATTTATTCAGCTAAAAATTACAGTTTAATGCCCTAATACACACTTATTTTATAGTAATCCACATACCTGCATAACTATTGCTTGCTCATTTGTATTTCATTAACTTAGTTTGATAAATCATTTGTTTGATTAACTCATAATAAATCAAGTAAAACACGAACCAACCGGTAACGGAAATATGCAGGAAACAAAAGAAATATCGGCCCTATTCACATTAATCGACGATCCGGACCAGGAAGTGTTTGTTACCGTGTCGGAAAAAATTGTGGATTATGGCCGCGGCATCATTCCTAACCTTGAAAATTTGTGGGAGAACTCCCCTAACGAAGATGTTCAGGAGCGCATAGAAATGCTCATTCATAAACTGCACTATACCGATTTGTTCCGCGATTTTACTGATTGGAAAGAAAACCCTTACCACGATCTTCTTTTTGGCTCGCTACTAGTCGCAAAATTTCAATACCCCGATTTAGCCACTGCTCCCGTTTTACAGGAGCTGGAGCGCATCAGGCGTAATGTGTGGCTTGAGTTAAATAGTTTTCTCACCTCGCTTGAGCAGGCCAATGTTATCTCCAGCATTGTGTACAATTACTACAATTTAAAAGGAGTTGAGGTGGGATATAAAAATCCCGACGATTTTTTTATTCACAAAGTAATAGAAAGTAAAAAAGGCAATGCCATAAGTAACGGGGTTTTATACTTATTGCTGTGCGAATTGCTCGATATAAATGTAAAGGCCATCAACATTCCCAAACAATTTATACTGGCTTTTTTTCACAGCGATTACGACCAGCACCAATACTCAGGCAGTCCGCAAAATAAAATTCATTTTTACATTGATGCCATCAGCGGGCATATATTTACGCACAAGGATATGGAGGCGTATTTTAAACGCATTTCCGTGCCGCCGGTTCCATCTTACTTTAAACCGTTAAGTCACAAACGCATCATCCAGGTGCAGTTAGAAGAGTTGGCAAAATGTTTTAAAAACATAAAAAGCCGCTACAAATACGATGAGCTAATGGCTTTAAGTAACCTGCTCGAAGACTAATGCTTTATTACTTTACTTTATTATTTTTGGTTACCAACAATAAATTTTCATAGCATCATCGTTGCGTCGCAAGCACTTTAACGGCAAACCTTTTGGCATCAATTGCTTAACAAGAGTATGGTTTAACATAATGCACGAAAAAATGGCCTGGATGTTACGAGCCTATTTAAAATAATTACCGGTTAAAAATTTGTAGCAAACGGTAGGTAAGGTTAGATGAATAAAAAAAAGCCCCGCAATTATGCCGGGACTTTTTTCTTGAAGTTTATTAGAGCTAATGTTTCATTATTGTTTGCCGTACAAGTGAGTGACACAACGATGATGCTATGAAAACCCATTGCCGGCAACCAAAAAAAATTATACTAAAGAAGCATCCATAGTAATCTCTAAACTGCTGTAGGCCTTACTTACAGGGCAATTTTCTTTTGCATCTTCAGCAGCCTCTTTAAATTGCTCGGGCGTAATTCCGGGAATGGTTGCTTTAACCACCAGGTGCGATTTGGTAATTGCACCATCGCCTAAAGTAATGCCGCAGGTTGTTTCTAATTTTTCGGGAACAAAACCTGAATTGCCTAATACAAAACTTAGTTTCATATTAAAACAACCGGCATGTGCCGCAGCCATCAATTCTTCGGGGTTTGTACCTGTACCTTCTTCAAAACGCGATTTGTAAGAGTATTGTGTTTGGTTAAGAACGGTGCTTTGAGTAGATAAATGACCGGTACCTTCTTTGCCGCTACCATTCCATACTGATGTTGCCTGACGTGTCATACTTTTTTGTGTTTTAAATTTGATGAAATATTTAATTTATGATAACCTGGGAAGATTTTGAAAAGTTAGACATAAGAACCGGAACCATAATAGAAGCAAACGATTTTGCAAAAGCCAAAAAGCCAGCATACGTTGTAACTATTGACTTCGGTAAGCTTGGAATTAAAAAATCTTCGGCGCAAATTACCCATCATTATACTAAACAACAACTTTTAGGCAAACAGGTTGTGGCAATTGTAAATTTTCCGCCAAAACAAATTGCCAACCTTTTTAGTGAATGCCTGGTGCTGGGCGTTTATGATGATGATAAAAATGTAATTTTAATTGAGCCTGAACGCCCGGTTAATAATGGATGCAGGATTGGTTAACAAAATCCTGCCAACAGTTATTAATTTACAAAGCATAAAACCACGGCAAGTTTTAGAACAATGGAACCATCTTTATACACCTATTACCAATCGCCCATTGGCTTGTTAAAAATTGGATGTTCTGGTAATGTAATCAGCGAAATTAACTTTGTTGACGAACCTCCGAAATTACCATCTAACGCCGCTTTAACCCCATTACTTCAACAATGCGTGGAGCAGCTTATTGAATATTTTAACGGGGTTCGGCGCCATTTTGATATCCCGGTTTACCAGGAAGGCACGGTCTTTCAAGCAAGGGTTTGGAGCGAATTACTAAACATCAACTTTGGCAAAACCATCAGTTACATGGAACTGGCTAAACGCCTGGGCGATCCTAAGGTAATTAGAGCAGCAGCTTCCAGCAATGGCAAAAACCATATTTGCATCATCGTTCCCTGCCATAGGGTTATTGGCAGTAATCAAAGCCTGGTGGGATATGTTGGTGGGCTAAAACGCAAAAAATGGCTATTGGATCATGAAAATAAAATTGCCCATGGGGTACAAACACTTTTTTAATTATGGCTACAAAAATTA
This sequence comes from Chitinophagales bacterium, assembly GCA_038256825.1. GTDB lineage: Bacteria > Bacteroidota > Bacteroidia > Chitinophagales > Chitinophagaceae > Segetibacter. The sequence continues at coordinate 4,930 of JBBSJX010000036.1, read as the reverse complement.
AAGTGCATTTGGGAGATATAACTAAAGTGACTGCCGATGCAATTGTAAATGCAGCAAATTCATCGCTATTAGGTGGTGGCGGTGTTGATGGTGCTATACACAGGGCAGGTGGCCCACGCATTTTAGAAGAGTGCATGCTGATTAGAAATAAACAAGGCGGCTGTAAAACTGGTGATGCGGTTATGACCACCGCCGGCAAACTGCCAGCAAAGAAAGTGATCCATACCGTTGGGCCTGTTTGGAACGGTGGAAACAATAACGAAGCGGAACTGCTTGCATCATGTTACACAAAATCGCTGCAACTGGCAGTTCAAAATCAACTCAACACCATCGCCTTTCCAAACATAAGTACCGGTATTTACGGATTTCCAAAAAAAGAAGCTGCGGCGATAGCCGTTAAAACGGTTTTTAATTTTTTAAACGAAAATCCGGGTAGTTTGCAAACCATAATTTTTGTATGCTTTGATGAAGAAAATCTAAATTTTTATCAACGCCTGCTTGCAGAAGAAAAATTTTAAATGAATGTGCTTAGTTTAGAAATAGTTGCGGTAACGCAAGAAACACCCGAAAGCAAGTCCTTCTATTTTAAATGGCCCCCACAAACCAATGTGGTTTACAAAGCAGGGCAATTTATAACACTGCTCATTAATATAAACGGAAAAGAAACCAGGCGCTCCTATTCACTGTCTTCAACACCGGGCATAAACATAACTCCGTTTATAACTATTAAGCGGGTGCAAAACGGGTTGGTCAGCCGCTATTTATACGACCGGTTACAACCCGGCAACAGTCTCCAGGCCCTGGCTCCGGCAGGGCGTTTTTTACTGCAGCAACCTTTGGATGTTCACTTTTTTATTGCCGCTGGCTCAGGCATAACTCCTGTATTCGCAATTATAAAAGAAGTATTATTTAACCACCCTGGCAAACAGGTGATTTTACTTTACCAAAACACTAATGAAGAGCAGGCAATTTTTAGAAAGCAATTATTAAAACTGCGGGAACAATTTTCTCAGTCATTCACCTTGCTTGAACTGTTTAGCCAACCAATTGATCATACAACCCACCCGCATAGGTTAAACAATTATTTGCTGGAACACCTGGTAAAAAAATATGTACAAACAACCGCCGTTCAATTTTATTTATGCGGACCAACATCGTTTATGTTACTCTGCGTGTTTACATTAAAATTTATGGGCTACCGGGATATGCAGATAAAGAAAGAAAATTTTAGCATTAAACTCATTCCTCCCCCACCCCCCATAACCGATTTCAAACCGCACGATGTGCTATTGCATTTTGAAGGAAACGTGCACCGGTTTACGGTAACCTATCCTGAAAATATTTTACAGGCAGCCTTAAAAAATAATATTCCATTACCCTATAGTTGCCGGGGAGGCTTATGCAGCACCTGCATGGCAACATGCTTACAAGGCAAAATACAAATGAGCCATAACGAAGTGCTTACTGAAGATGATACAGCCAATGGCCTTGTGCTAACCTGTGTGGGTTACCCTTTAACAAATGTAGAACTGTTTCGATGAAACGGAAGCAACGGTGCTGCCACAGAACTTTTCCGCTGGTAACCAAAACCTAAAAATTTAATTTAGATGCTATTCTAATTAGAACAGTAACCGTGGATGGTATTGAACGCCTTAAGCAAGGTAAAAATTCTTACCTTCAAATCAATTAATAACGCAGCAAGTAGTACCGGGAAAAATGATAGCACACTTCGCTTTTATCCTTAACAAACCTGCAATTTAAATAAGCTTTGTATGATTATTGACGTTCACACCCACCTCAACAATTACCATGAAGACAGAGTAGTGTCTGTTGAAGATTCGCTGAACCTGCTTACCGAAAATATGGAAGCCAATAAGGTTGATTATTCATTGGTGCTTACCAGCTATAAAGTTACCGAACACCGGCCCAGCACCAGTAAGGTAGTTGAAGCCATTAAGGGACGTAATAACCTGGGGGTAGTGTCGGGGATCAGTTACCTGCATTACGATCACCGCGATATTATAGAAATTAGTGAATACCTTGAAAATGGTTTTATAAAAGCACTCAAATTTTATCCCGGTTATGAACCGTTTTACCCGAACGATCCACGAATGAGGGTGTTGTATGAAATGGCCATTGCCTACGATGTGCCGGTTATGTTTCACTCAGGCGACACCTACGCTCCCACAGGAAGAATTAAGTACTCGCACCCCATGCATATCGATGATTTAGCGGTTGATTACCCTAAACTAAAAATAGTGATCTGCCATATAGGTAACCCATGGATTAAGGATTGTATGGAAGTGGTGTATAAAAATAAAAATGTGTTTGCTGATATTTCGGGGCTGGTGCTGGGCAATTTTACGGACAAGTTTGAGCGTTACATGAAAAATGAAATAGAAGAAATGATAACTTATGCAGGCGACCCCAGGTATTTATTGTACGGTACCGACTGGCCCATATGCAACATGGAATCATACTTAAAATTTATGAACCAACTGGATTTAACCGATGTTAAAAAGGATTTGATACTGTGGAAAAATGCAGCCAAACTATTTAAAATTAATATGGATGAATTTGTAAAAGAACCAGCAGATAAAACACAAGATTAAATACAATGGTTTTTTGTCCTGCTGGGGGTCTCTCCTACTTATCGCCTTGTAGGTGGCAGGGATCCCGGCAATTACGGATGCAACTAGTTATTGATGATTACTTTTCTGTGTCGGGTTCCCTTGGTTATCGCACAAATGCTTGAAAAAGAACCCAGCAGGACGAAGTGCATTTCATAATCTCGTCATTGCGAGGAACGAAGCAATCTCCCTGCACAATCAGGATTACAAATGGTTGAGGATTGCTTCGCCAAGCTACGCAAGGCTCACAATGACGATGCGACAATATTTTGTCCTGCTGGGGTCTCTACACATAGCCTTGTGGGTGGCAGGGACCCCGGCATATCACGAATGCAACTTATCATTGATAATTACGTTTCTGTACCGGGTTCCCTTGGCTATTGCACAAAGGCTATGAAGGAGAACCCAGCAGGACGAAACTTCTCATTTATGATTACGTTTCTGTGCGGGGTTCCTTTGGCTATCGCACAAAGGCTATCAAGGAGAATCCAGCAGGATAAAATTTAATAAATATTTTAAAAAATTTAATATGAAAACCCTCTGCTTCGCCTGCATAATTTTTTTAGTTATACTAAGTTGTGAGAGCTACAAAACCAATTGCTTCTATGATATTATAAATGAAAATTTTTTAAATTTTACTGATACGGTCGCTTATAAATCTGGAACATTTTTTCTTATACCAGGTGATTCAATCATTGGAAGTAATGCTAATAACAAAATGATAGTTGCTGTTGATACATTATTTTTTCAATCACCCACGGTTATAAAATCCCTTATTATAGAATTAGAAAAAAGAAATTTGATAGACTATAAGGAATTGTTGAAAGAAGAAAAAGGACAATCTTTGGCTGCAATAGATTTATCAAGGATCAAACATACCGGTAAATACAATTTAATTTCATTCGCAAAGTCTCAAACAATGAAGTCAAAAAAGTTGTTGGGTGGAATTAGTTTTGGACAGCCTTTTATAGGAGAAGATAAAGCGATAATAGTTTTTACACTTCAATCATCGCCAAAAGCAGGAATCACAAATGCTTATTTACTTGATAAACAAAATGATAAATGGAAAATAAGGAATGTATTCGAGTTAGAACGCTGGTGAACAAAAGCTGAAGTGGCACAAATCCATCCATTTTATTTTTCTTTTGTCCTGCTGGGGTCTCCTACTTATAGCCTTGTTGTTGGCAGGGACCCCGACAAATCACGGATGCAACTTATCATTGATGATTACGTTTCTATGCCGGGTTACCCTTGCTATCGCACAAAGGCTATGCAGGAGAACCCAGCAGGACGAAGGAGAACCCAGCAGGACGAAGTGCATTTCATACTCTCGTCATTGCGAGGTACGAAGCAATCCCCCTGCACAATAAGGTTTACAAATGGTTGGGGATTGCTTCGCCAAGCTACGCAAGGTTCGCAATAACGATGCGACAATTTTTTGTCCTGCTGGGGTCTCCTACTCATAGCCTTGTGGGTGGCAGGGACCCCGGCAAATCACGGATGCAACTTGTCATTGATGATTACTTTTCTGTGCCGGTTCCCTTCCTTTCGCACAAAGGCTATGCAGGAGAACCCAGCAGGACGAAGGAGAACCCAGCAGGGGGATTGCTTCATACTCTCGTCATTGCGAGGTACGAAGCAATCCCCCGGCACAATCAGGTTTACAAATGGTTGGGGATTGCTTCGCCAAGCTACGCAAGGCTCACAATGACGAAGCGACAATTTTTATTGCCCCCGGAAAACTGTCCGCTAACAGCCACCAACTTTTTCCCTAACTTCGTTGCATGAATACCAACAAAAAAATTCTGATCATCACTGGTGATGCCGGTGAAAGTTTTGAAATACTGTATGCAACCCACCGGTTATTGGAGGCCGGCTATCAGCCCGTTATTGCAGCCCCAACTGTAAAAAGAATGAATTTGGTGATGCATGATTTTGAGCCTGGATGGGATACTTATATAGAGCGCCAGGGTTACCTGATTGAATCGGATATTTCATTTGACAATGTTAATCCCGACGACTACCACTCAGTACTTATTCCGGGTGGCAGGGCGCCCGAGTTTTTACGGAATGATCCACGGGTAATACGGATTGTGAAGGCTTTTTACGACAGCAATAAATATGTATTTGCCATTTGCCATGGCGTACAAATATTAGTGACAGCAGGTCTTGTTGATGGCAGAAAGATCGCTTGTTACGAACACGTAAAATTTGAAGTAGAAGCATGTGGGGGAATTTATATAACACCCGATGAAGCTGTGCAGGACGGCAAAATCGTGACCGGCAAAACATGGCAATCT
>JBBSJX010000035.1:0-16944 GCA_038256825.1 Chitinophagales bacterium | reverse complement strand
TGTGATGAAGGACTCAACGCACATAAACATTATGTCGAAAAACGGTCATCATTCATATAACATGACGATTATTGAATTAACCGAAAAAGGACTTCATTTAAGGCCTGATTGCATTGAAGGATGTGGTGAAAAGTATGTAAGAATTAAGTGAAGAGGTTTGTAGCTAAAATAGTTTATGAAGTTCATTGTATTTTAATAATGGCATTTTCGACCTATCTCCGTTTGGTTTTTAAAGAGCCATACTTAACCATCGATAAACAAAATTTTTCAATTTTAAACTGGTGCCCACTAAAGTGTTTGCTGTATTTACCCCATTCTACTATCAAATATTCTAAAAAATAATCTACTCATTTTCAAAACTTCTACCTTATGATCTCTCAAAGTTTTTTTAAACAGAAAGTTCTCTTCTGCCAGTTATTTCTCCTCTTATTTCTTGCAGGAATTTCTAAAGGTTTTAGTCAAACTGCAATCAATAATGAATGTGCCTCCGCTATTACCCTTACTATTACACCTGGTGCAGCGTGTGATACAACCAACTTAGTTACTTATTCAACCGCCGGGGCTACCCAATCATTACCTGGTTGCGACGGCATTGCAGACGATGATGTTTGGTTTAAATTTGTTGCTACCTCAACCAGTCACCTTGTGACCATCACTCCTACGTTTCTGTCTCCTGATGCTTTCACTATAACCCAGGTATTCTCCGGCAACTGCATCAATCTTATTAGTATAACTTGTACCCCTAATCAGCATTTTGTACTTTCAGGTTTAACGCCTGGTAATACCTATTTTGTAAGGGAGTATACCTTCGGGGAAGAAACAGTGGCAGAATTTAAAATCTGTATAGCAACTGCGCCTCCTTCACCTGCAAACGATAACTGTCCGGGAGCTGTTTCAGTTCCAATTTCTAATCAAAACACCTGCGATACTACCGCCCTGACCACATATTCAACCTTATCCGCTACACAATCAATGCCCGGCTGTAGCGGCATTTCTGCTAAAGACGATGTCTGGTTTAATTTTGTAGCTACATCACCGTATCATGCTTTTAAAATTATCACTACTGCTTCCTCGCCCGAACCTTTTATGGCATTTGAAGTTTTTCGCGGCTCCTGTAATAATCTTATAAGTCTGGGATGCTTTAGTTCAGGAGAAGGAGTAGTGAACGGCTTAATAACAGGAAATTCTTATTTTATAAGAGTACACACCAGCGATACTAACTCCCTTTATGGCATTTTCAAAATTTGTATAAGTATTCCTTCTACTCCCCCCCCGGTAAACGACGAGTGTACCGGTTCAATAGCACTATCCGTAAATTCAGAAATGAAATGTGATACCGCTACTCTAAACACCTATTCAACCCAATCCGGATCAGAATCTTTACCTGCCTGTGACGGAGAAGCAAAGGACGATGTATGGTTCAGATTTGTTGCTACCAATACATCACACATAGTAACCCTTACATCCACCGCTTCATCACCAAATTTCGATTTGCACTTCGAAGTATTTAGTGGTTCCTGTAACAGCCTGACAAGTATTTTTTGCAGCGGTAATAAAGAAGCGATAATCAGAGGGTTAGTCGTTAATAACACTTATTTTATCCGAGTACATAGTTTTAATTATAGTCGTAATTTCTTTTCTCTCTTTAAAATTTGTATTGGCACCCCACCACCAGCACCGGCAAATGATCTGGTTTGTAATGCAGTTGCTTTAACTTACCAGGGCAATTCTCACTGTGCTAATACCCTTAGTGCCACTTCAACAAACGATCCTGATTTGCCTGGTAGTTGTTCCGTACCAAATAACACTACCTGGTACACTTATACTCCAGCAACAAATGGCCCCATTGGCATTAAAATGAAGAAGGACGAAAATTCCTCCGCGCCATTAAATGCTATATTGGGTTTATATACAGTCTCTGGCAATTGCAATGCTTTTGTATTTGCCCCCCATTTTCAATGCTATTATGCCAATCTTATTACCCGCGATTCAATTACAATTTCCACCGGGTCACTTATAGCAGGCACAACTTACTACATAATGGTTGACGGCGAAGCGAGCCTGGCCTCAGGTGAAGATGTAGCGGGCAATTATTGTATCAGTATAACTGCCCCGCCTGCGTTTGTGCTTAACGACAGTTGTGGTTCGCCAGTTACCATATTAGAAGGATCAACTATTTCGGGAAATTTTAATGGAGCAACTTCAAGTATAGATCACGATCCTGAATATTGCAACGGCTTTACCTTCTACGAGCCTAAATACCTCACTGGTGATGTTTGGTATTCGTTTACTACCAATGCAACCGGAAGTAATGCTAATATATCCCTAAAGGCAATACCTTCTTTCTTCGATCCAATCATTGAAGTTTATTCAGGTGAACCAGGTCTGGGATGTAATGGATTAACTAAAATAAACTGTTCAAATACCGGTTTCCCAGGTGAGGCTGAAAACCTGGCGTTAAGTGGCTTGAATGCCAATACTACTTATTTCATTGCTGTATATGGTTTTAGCGATGCACGGAGTATGGATGGGGCCTTTGAGATTGAAGTAACAGGTGATATAACCTTGCCGGTAACACTAACACAGTTTAAGGCACAAAAAATTGGAAAAATAAATAAACTTACATGGACAACAAATTCTGAAAAAAACAACAAAGGCTTTCAAATCGAACGCTCACCTGATGGAAAAAACTTTAGTAGTATCGCATTTATTGTTACAAAAGCAAAGAATAGTACTAATAGTTCAGTTTTAGATTATAGCTATACCGATCAACAACCTTTTACCAATGGAAATTATTATCGCTTAAAACAAACAGATATAGATGGCCGAACAACACTATCCGACATTGTAGTTGTAAAAGGAGAGGATATTATAGAAACGGAAATCGTAAGGGTATATCCATCACCTGCTTATACCGAAATAAATATTATGGTTAACGCTGCCAAAACAGAAAAGACTGTTCTGGTTATAACTGACCTGGCAGGGCGCATTACAATGCAAATTCCTATGGCATTAAGGGTAGGAGTAAATTTATTCAATATCAATACTTCTACACTAAATGCAGGTAGTTATATAATAAAATCCATTCCTACAACGGGAAAAAGTTCAACACCATACAAGTTTATTAAATTATAGGCATCTATATTATAAAAGTGAATCTTTTGGGCCAGGCAGAAGATCCTTTTTCAACATCGTTGCGTCGCACTCTTGTACTTTCTTTTTTCTATTCAGCAATCCTCTTTCGATAAGTCTAAAAGTATAGGACTGGCTGCCGAGAGTATAAAGTTTAGTAGGTATTAGCCCCGCTCTTTAGGGCGGGGTTAATTTTTACTAATCGCAGTCAGGCTTTAGCCAAACTAAAAGGTGTGTGGCTAAAGCCTAAAATCTAAGCTCCTTTTCAATCCCCGCCTTTAAAAACATCATAGCTAAACTGGTCGCCTGTATTCAGGTTGCCCCGGTCATACTTCAATAAATAGTTTTGGTACAATGTATAAAACGGGTGTAGACTATCGCGGAAACTTTCGGTAAAATCAATAGGCAAAACATCATTATACCTGTAATCGCCAGTAGCCGTGGCCTCAAGTGGGTATAAACGCATCCGGTCTTCCCAATACCGGTTAAAAAGGATTTCCAGTTCTTTATTATTTTCTTTTGTCTGGTTTGTATTGCTCAGTATACAAGCTGCCAACACAACTATTATCGAGGCAAAACACACAATGCGCTATATACTTATATTTTAGAAATTAAAAATAAGCAACTGCCAATGGCTTTGTAAACTTACTTTACCGGCTTTTCATTTTTGTGCATCCCCGGTTGTAGCCTGACCGACTTTTTTCCGGTCATTCACTTATACCGTACTTTTCATAGCATCCACACAAATTTATATGTAATTATAAGGGTTGTAAAATGCTTGTAAATATAGATCCACAATGGTTTACCAGATGAACGGATTGCGACGCAACTATGAAGCTATGAAAAACCGAAGCTGGTATTTAAAAACTGAAATATCATGATTAGTATGGAACGAACTTTTAAGTAATCTGCCTGTTAAACCAAGACAGCAATATTATTCAATACAGGATTAATGTTATAATTCTCCCGCATCTTAGTGTTTTTAAGTAAATAAACTATTAACAACGAACGCAATGCAATATAAATAAGCGGTTATGCGTTGCCTATCATAATATTATTAATCAAAGCAAAAGCTTTATTACATTTGCTACTCAACTTTTTTACATGGAATATAATACTGAGCGAAACCATTTGACAATGAAAGAATATGGTCGGCATATTCAACGGATGGTGGAGCATGTGCTAACGATTGACGACAGGGAGAAACGGCAACAACAGGCACAAGTGGTGATTGAACTGATGGGTTTTTTAAATCCGCACCTTAAAAATGTGGAAGATTTCAGGCACCTGCTTTGGGATCATTTGTTTTTTGTGAGCGATTTTAAACTGGATGTAGATTGTCCGTACCCCATTCCAACCAAAGAAACGTATAAGCAAAAACCCGATCCGTTACCTTACCCTAAACGCAAACCGCGCTACACTCACCTGGGTAAAAACCTGGAGATTATAATTGATAAAGCTTTAAAGGAAGAAAACCCCGAAAAACGTGTAGGTTTTGCTAATTCTATTGCCTACTATATGAAGCTGGCTTACAGCAACTGGCATAAGGAATTGGTACATGATGACGGTATCAGGGCCGAGCTAAATATTATTACCAGCGGCCAACTGGAGTTTGACAGCACCCCTTTCGTAAAACATTTTCGTACCGTGGAAGGCCGCGATAATCGAAGCGGAGCATCTTATGGCGACAACCGTTTTAAGCGTAGCAGCCCTGCGGGCGGTGGCACTTTTCAGCGCAATAACCGCGATGGCGGCGGTAGCGGCAATCGCAGCAATACCGGCGGCACCGGCAACAGGGATAACCGTGATAACAGGGGTGGTAATAACAGCGGCAACCCTTTGGGTGGTGGACGCGATACACGCAACAATAACAAATTTGGAGGTAATAAAAAACGTTATTGATGGGTAACTTCGAGGTAATTGGAGGCAAAAAACTTCACGGTGAAATTACACCTCAGGGTGCCAAAAATGAGGCCCTGCAAATAATTTCGGCCGTTTTGTTAACTGCCGAAAAAGTTACCATTACCAACATTCCAGATATTGTTGATGTAAATCTGCAGATTGAATTACTAAGAGAACTAGGTGTAAAAGTTGATAGACCTACCCGCGATACTTGTACCTTCCAGGCTGATAATGTTGATGTGGATCATTTAGGATCAGAAGCTTTCAGAAAAAAGAGCGGAAAGCTTCGCGGCTCCGTTATGTTAGCCGGCCCTATGTTATCCCGCTTTAAAAAAGCCTACATACCCAAACCCGGTGGCGATAAAATTGGCCGCCGCAAACTGGATACACACATCATTGGTTTTGAAAAATTAGGTGCCACTTTTCATTTTGACGAAGAGCACCACAATTTTCAATTGACCGCCGAAAAGCTAAAAGGAGATTGGATTTTATTAGATGAACCTTCTGTTACAGGTACTGCTAATTTGTTAATGGCAGCCGTAATGGCCGAGGGAACTACTACTATTTATAATGCCGCCTGCGAACCCTACATTCAGCAATTATGTAAAATGCTGATAAGGATGGGTGCTAAAATTACAGGAACCGGCAGCAATTTACTGGTGATTGAAGGGGTGGAAAAATTGAATGGCACCGAACACCGTATGCTCCCCGACATGATTGAAGTGGGCAGTTTTATTGGTTTGGCCGCCATGACCAAAAGTGAAATCACCATAAAAAATGCTGGGATTGAGCATTTGGGCATCATACCTGAAAAATTTAAGCAACTGGGCATTCAAATGGAATTCAGGGGTGATGATATTTATATCCCTTCGCAGGAAAAATATGAAATCCAGACTTTTATGGATGGATCGGTATTAACTATAAACGATCATCCATGGCCTGGTTTTACACCTGATCTTTTGAGTATTGTATTGGTGGTGGCAACGCAGGCCACGGGCAGTGTACTCATTCACCAAAAAATGTTTGAAAGCAGGTTGTTTTTTGTAGATAAAATAATGGAGATGGGCGCCCAGATCATTCTTTGCGATCCACATCGTGCCACAGTTATAGGCCTCAGCCGAAAATACTCCTTACGGGGTATTACTATGAATAGTCCTGATATAAGGGCGGGTGTGGCTTTATTAATTGCCGCTTTAAGCGCCAGAGGAAAAAGCATTATTCAGAATATTGAACAAATTGACCGCGGTTATCAATACATTGATCAGCGTTTAAATGCATTGGGTGCAGATATAAAACGTACTGTTTAAATTATATTTTTCTTCAAACCTTTATCAAGCCTCCCTTTTCTTTTCAACCATTTCATATTTAAAAGCATGCTCACCCGGCATAATAGGGTCGTTTATGTAATTGGCATAAACTTTTGTAAAACACGCACCAAAATAGAGTATAAAAGAAGAGTAAAATACGAAGAGTAATAAAATTACGAACGAGGTGGATGCTCCAAAAACTGAATGAATATCGCCCAACGATAACATATTCCTGATTAAAAATTTACCAATTGTAAACAATATACCTGTAAAAAACCCGCCCCATATAACCACTTTCCACGAAGGCCGGGCATCGGGCAAGGCCTTAAAAAGTATGGCAAACCAGGTGGTAACTATTAAAACAGAAGTTAATTTGTTGATGATCATATTTATGGTTGAACCAGTGCCCGGTGATATTTCATTTATGTAATCTCCAAACAATGCCTGCAAACCTTCGGCAACCATGCCGGTAATAAACAATAGTCCAGCCAAAACGATAATAATCATGGAAACCCCGCGTTTTTGAAAGTTGCGGCGAATGGCGCGTTTGTTGTCAATTTTTATATTCCACAACTGGTTAAGCGAATCTTTAATCACCTTGAATAAGGTGGTAGCCACAAACATTAAAAAGAGTACCCCACCTACTGTAATGTACCAGTTTTTAGCCTGCGCCTTAAACCCTGAAAAAGTTTCTATTAATTGATCTGTACTTTCCTTACCTAAAACCTCTGCCAACCTGATAAAAAATTTCTGGCTCAGGTTATCAATACTAAACAAGGTTCCAAATAGCTGGAGGAGAATGATTAAAATGGGCGGCAAAGCAAACGTGGTAAAAAAAGCGGTTGCAGCAGCTAACCGCAAAGGATCATTTTTTTTAAACTCACCATAGGCCTTAACTAACAGCACTGCAAAATTTTTTATAGAAACAAACATAAGAGTATGGCTGCAAAAATGGGCAGGGGCCCAAAACTATAAGAATTATCCCTATAAAATTTAATCAGTCCATTTTAGCTTTAACTCTACTAAATAAATATCTATTTGGAAAATTAGATGTATGTACATACATTTGTATTGTGAAATTAGAACAAGCCATACAAAGCGAACATTTTGATAGCATTATTCAAAAAGCAGGTTTAAATGTTTTGTATACTGCCTGGTGGTTAAAAACCCTGGTAAGTAACGAATTGAAAGTTTTTGGCCTTACACATGAACAATATAATGTGCTGAGAATATTAAAAGGTAAGCACCCTGAGTTAATGTGTGTCAGGGATATTGGCTCCAGGATGATTGAAAAAAGTTCGAATGTGCCGCGTATAATTGACCGGTTGGAATTGAAAAAACTGGCTGAACGTTCCACTTCTGTAACAGATAAAAGAGAGACCGTAATTACCATAACTCCCAAAGGAATAGATGTTTTAAAACTTGCATCTCAACAAATAAACCTGATTTACAAAAACGCTATTCAAATGAATGATGAAGACTCCGCAGCTTTAAACAACCTGTTGGAAAAAATGCGGACAAAAGAATAAAAATTTTTTTCTAAATACATGTACATACACTTAAATATATCATTATGAAGTCCATTTTTCACCTAGCCGCTTCTCGTGGAAAAGTAAGTTTTGGCTGGTTAAACAGCTACCATTCATTTAGTTTCGGCCAGTTTCACGATGCCCAAAAAATGAATTTTGGTGCCCTGAGGGTTTTAAACGACGACCGGATTATTGGCGGTTCGGGTTTTGGCAAACACCCGCACGATAATATGGAAATTGTTTCTATTCCCCTATCAGGTGGATTGGAACACGAAGACTCTACCGGCCGAAAAGCTGTTATTAAACAGAATGATGTGCAGATTATGAGCGCCGGTACCGGCCTTCAACATGCCGAAAAAAATCATTCAGAAAATGACGAAACCAGCTTTTTACAAATATGGGTGCTGCCTAAAGACCGAAATATTAAACCCCGGTACGACCAGAAAACCTTTGACCCTGCGGAGAGAAAAAATAAAATACAAACCATAGTATCGCCCAATAATGATGAAACCGTTTGGATTAACCAGGATGCCTGGTTTTCGCTAACTAACCTTGATGAGGGTAAAAAAGTTACCTATAACCTGAATAAAGAAGGGAATGGCGTATATGTTTTTTTACTCAGCGGCACCCTAACAGTAAACGGTACCCAACTAAACACCAGAGATGGTTTAGGTATATGGGAAAGTGAACAGGTTGAACTGGAAGCAACTTCCCAGGCCGAAGTGCTACTGATTGAAGTTCCGATGAAAATAAACTAAATCACCAGCCGCTAAACAGGCTCATTTATAAACAAAAAAAAACTAAACATGACTACGTACAAAATCGATCCATCACATTCAGAAGTAAGTTTTAAAATTAAACACCTGATGATCTCCTCTATTTCAGGCAATTTTGGAAAGTATGATGCCACACTTCAAAAAGATGCTACCGACGAAAGCTTTTCGTCTGCCAAAGTAAGTTTTGAAACAGATATTACCAGTATTAGCACCAATAACGAACAAAGGGATATTCACTTAAAAAGCAACGATTTTTTTAATGCTGAGCAATATCCAAAATTGTCGTTTGTATCAACAAGTATCGAAAAAAAATCGGCAGAGGAATTTATTTTACATGGCGACTTAACCATTAAAGACGTTACCAAACCTGTAGAATTAAACGTGGATTACAATGGCGAAATTACCGATCCGTGGGGACAGACCAGGGCCGGGTTTGAAATAAATGGCAAGATAAACCGCCAGGATTTTGGCCTTACCTGGAATGCCCTTACTAAGGCTGGCGGCATAGTAGTAGGCGAAGATGTAAAGCTGCACCTGAATATAGAGATGGTGAAACAACAGGAAGCCCAGGCATAAATTGTTTCGGGTTATTTGAACATACGCTTAACTAAAGGGTTAATCAGGAGCAAGCATAGTATTTTTGCCCGGCATTGTTGTAGCCTGACCGACATTTGGCGGTTCACACACTTGTACTTTTAAATTTATGGCAGCTTTTTTCTCGCACATTCCAGAGAGGAAAAATGATTTTAAACAATTAACCGTTCATATTAGTTACAGGAGTACAAGTGAGTGACACAACGATGTTGCCATGAAAACCAAAAGATGGCAACCAAAAAATATTTAAGATGAATATAGAAATTGTTTCGGGAAGCCCCCGGAAGGAAAGTGTAACTTTTAGACTGGCAATGTTTTTAGAAAAATTGCTGAAAGAAAAAACCGCGCACCAGGTAAATATTATTGATGTAAGGGTATGGAATTTTCCTACCCTGCAGGAAGTGGTTTACTCATCGGTAGAAAATACCCCGGACGCTTATAAACCTTTGGCCGAACGGATGTTTAGCGCGGATGCTTTTATTATTGTAACCCCCGAATACAATGGTAGTTATACCCCAGCCATGAAAAACCTGTTTGATCACTTTCCTAAACAATTGCACAAACCATTTGGTATTGCCACGGCATCGCCAGGTAGTTTGGGTGGCATAAGAGCCAGCCAGCAACTGCAGTTATTAATTTGTGCTTTGTTTGGTATACCATCGCCCTATATGCTGGTGACCCCGCAGGTTGATAAAAAGTTTGATGCAGAAGGCAACCTGGTAGATGGGTCGTTTCAAAATGCGGTAAACACTTTTGTGCACGAATTTTTATGGCTCGCCGAAAACCTGAAGCATAAATAATTATTTGGATGGATTGATGCTGATCATTAATGGTTTGTAAATTTAAATTGTAACTACTAAGGTGTTTATGGAGCATAAGCTTGTTTAAAACAGGTAAAACACAACCTGGCAAAGAATGCAAAAGGATATTTTACCACTTTCTTGTTAATGCAGTTTGTAACTTCGCCACACTTTTTACAACTATGAGCGACGATATAAAACATGAATGCGGTTTAGCATTTGTACGTTTAAGAAAGCCTTTTTCGTATTATTTACAGCAATATGGTACCGTTATGTATGGCCTAAATAAGCTATACTTATTAATGGAAAAACAACACAATCGTGGGCAGGATGGTGCCGGTATGGCAGCCATAAAACTGAATGTTGAACCGGGTTATCCATTTTTGCATCGCATTCGCAGTAATGCTCCTCAACCTATTGCCGATTTATTTTTAACCATCAATAATGCTGTAACCGAACTGGTAAAATTTCAGCCCGAAATAATGAAACACCCGGGTTTAATGAAAGGACACCTGCCTTTTTTAGGCGAATTATTATTGGGTCATTTACGTTATGGAACACAGGGAAAAAACATGGTGGAATTTTGCCACCCGTTTATAAAAAGAGACACCATACCCGCAAGAAACCTTGCCCTTGCAGGGAACTTTAACCTTGTAAATACCGAAGAACTTTTTAACCTCATCAATTTTGAATCAGGTGAATTTAGTAAGCAAAGCGATCTTGCTGCTATGCTGGAGGTTATTCATCATTTTTTAAAAAAGCAGGATGAAAACAACCAGGAAGCGCTTGATTTGGTAGCCGTACTAAAAAAATCAGCAGCTTTGTTTGATGGTGGATATAGCATTGGCGGCCTTGTGGGCAGCGGTGATAGTTTTGTTTTAAGAGATGCAAACGGTATTCGCCCGGCCTATTATTATATTGATGATGAAGTAATTGTTTCAGCAAGTGAAAGAGCCGCTATACGCACCACCTTTAATGTGGGCGAAAACGAGGTTTGTGAGTTAATGCCCGGCACCGCTTTAATTGTTAAGGAAGATGGCAGCTATTCCCTTGAACAAATACTGGAACCAAAAGAAAGAAGGGCCTGCAGTTTTGAGCGTATTTATTTCAGTCGTGGCAGCGACGAAAAAATTTACCGTGAAAGGATTGCATTGGGTCACCATTTAAGCCGCCCTGTACTTGAATCAATAAACTACGATTTAAAAAATACCATTTTTTCCTACATTCCCAATACTGCCGAGGTAGCCTTTATTGGTTTGTGCAAAGGCATGGAAGATTACCTGAACCAAATCAAAGTACAGCGTATATTAAGCTGGGGTAACGAGGTTACCGAAGAAAAGCTTTCGGCCATGATCAACCGAAAAATTCGCCAGGAAAAAATTGCTATAAAGGATGTAAAACTCCGCACTTTTATAACCCAGGATTCCAATCGGAACGAGATGGTTCAGCACGTGTACGATATTACTTATGGAACGGTGCAAAAAGGCGAGGATACCCTGGTGGTTATTGACGACTCCATTGTACGGGGTACTACTTTAAAGGAAAGTATCATCCGCATGCTTTCAAGACTGTCCCCCAAAAAGATTATTGTTGTTTCATCGGCTCCCCAAATACGTTACCCCGATTGTTATGGAATTGACATGAGCAAACTGGGTGATTTTATTGCATTTAAAGCAGCGATGGAACTGATTAAGGAGCAAAAAATGGAACCTATGCTGGATGATTTGTACGCTAAGTGTAAGGAAATGGAACGCACCTGCACCCTTAATACGGAGAATGTGGTGCGCCAGGTGTACAAGCCATTTACAACTGAAGAGATCTCAAATAAAATTGCGGAGTTAATAACTCCGCCCGAAGTTACCTTGCCTGTTGAGGTGATCTATCAAACCATAGAAGACCTGCATGAAAGCTGCCCTACTAATACCGGCGATTGGTATTTTACCGGCAACTATCCAACCCCCGGCGGTAACAAAGTGGTTAACAAAGCATTTATGAATTTTATGGAAGGTAAAAATGTTCGCGGTTATTAAATATTAAACATTTAAAAGCTTATGTTATGAAAAAGCTTCTCATCATCAGGCATGCAAAAAGCAGTTGGTCTTCACTTGAAATGGAAGATTTTGATCGGCCTTTAAACGATCGCGGCAATCACGATGCACCCATGATGGCTAAGCGCCTACTTAAAAAAAATATTGAAATTGATGCCTTTGTAAGCAGTCCTGCGGTTAGAGCGCTTACTACCGCTACCTATTTTGCGAAAGCTTACGATCAAAAACCAAAACATATAATCCAGGTGCCTACTTTATACGAGGCGCCCATTTCTGTTTTCTTTCACGTAGTATCCAAACTGGATGATTCAATAAAAACAGCAGCCATTTTTGCCCATAATCCCGGCATTACCGATTTTGTAGATTCACTTACCCAGGAGCGTATAGACAATGTACCCACGTGTGGCATTTTTGCAATAAAAATCGATACCGAAAACTGGGAATATTTTTCCGATGCAGCAAAGGAATTTTTGTTTTTTGATTATCCCAAAGCAGAACAGTAACACGTCATTTTACAAGATTTATTTTTTGGTTACCAGCAGTTGTAAAACAATTCTACAGTTGTTGCGTCGCACTCTTGTACATTTTCTCTTTATTCACCTCATTTAAAAATTGCCAAAAATTATAAAATAAAAAGGTGCGACTGTTTTACAATCGCACCTTTTTTATTGAAACACCTTATTTAATTATTGAAACTTTTTGTGTTTTAAATGCTTCTGATCCTATAACCTTTACCAAATATTCCCCGGCACTTAAACCTGAAATATTCAGTTTAAAATTATTGGTTCCTTTTAAAAGTTCAATGGGTTGTTGTTTTACTACACTTCCCGAAATATCAACCAATACCAATGTTGCCTTTCCACTTCGCTCTGCACCAAGTACTACATTTAAAATATTTTTAGCCGGAACAGGGTACACCAAAACAGCGTTGGTTTTAGTTAAGCAATTTGCTTTCTGAACCTGCGAGTAAGTATATCTTCCATCTTTATCTACCTGCTTCAATCTATAGTATGCTGATCCGCTTCTCAAATCAAAATACTCATAATTTTTTGTAGTGGCACTCAATCCGGCTGCAAGGGTAGATCCTAAAGAAGACCAACCCGTAGCACCATTAGTACTTTTTTCTATTTCAAAGTTTTTGCTATTCTGCTCAGTTAGGGTTTGCCAGTTTAATTTGGCTCCATTTCCAGTGCAGGTAATATCAAAATTGCCTAAACCCACGGGAAGCGGAGGTCCTAATCGTAACGGCGTGGTATAGGTTAGGGAATTTACGGGGAAAGTAGTCCCGATTTCGTCAGAAACGGCATAAGTTGTAAAGGTGCCGGGGCTGCCGCCTTCTCCTGAATTTATAATTACATAACCTTCCTTGGCCACACCAATTTCCCAAAGGGTTACAGTAAACAGGTCTTGCCATGCAGTTGTAATACTAATAGGGTCACCTTCTAATGTGCCAACTGCCCGGTTTTCAAAATCTTTTCCACCTGCTAATTGTGCCACTAAACCACATTGGTTTACTGAATTAAAACGCCAGCTTAAACCTAATGATGCTGAAACCACCACGTTTGCAGGATTACTTACCGTTGCAGGACAACCCGGTCCGGAACTACCCGTAGGGATCATATGATTTGCGGCCTGGTAACTCCATCCTGTAGAAATGGTGTTGATATTGTTTGCTGTGCCGCTTATAGTATGCACCTGCAACGTAAAGGAGGCAGATGCCTTGGCGGGTCCTACTTCTCCATCCGGGTCGGTATTGTCATATACACCACTCACCAAACGCCACTCCATAGTTTGGGCATTTAATTCAAACATTAGGAAAGAAAAAGCCATCATCAAGGTGACTTGCCTGAAAAAAGATAAAGCTGATTTCATATGTTGTCTATATTTTATTTCTTTTTTTATATTATCTATTCTGACTTCTGTTTCTATTTAATCCGGAACAGAACTTACAACAACCTTTGTGGTAGCATTATTGCTTTGCCTGGAGGCCGTACTGGTAGTTCCCGAAGCGGATATGGTGCTTTTGGCAATGGCCGCATCCGAGGCATTAATACTGTTTGAAAGATTTATATCAGTTAGTACATACCCGGTTACAGAATTAGAGATGGCAGCTTTAATAACACTAACATCAGCAGCATTTACCGATGTATTGGTATTGGCATTTCCGGCCCACAAACCAAATGAGGCGCTAGAGATGAGCGCAGACACAGGATCGGACGCAGCACCGGGTGCTTTGTAAACATTAGCCAGTACACCAAAATTATTTGCAAAAGTACCTGTTGCATTAGAGGGTAAGGAATTACTCATAGCAGCAAGGTGGTTGCGGTGCTGCACCACTATAAAAGATGCACCCTGTTTATTAATCGCCATTAGCGGAATAGGGGTTCCATTCAAATCGGCCAGGCTTCCATTATTTAATAAGAATACTGCTTTTCGCCCGATTAATGTAGATGAGTTGGCATCGGCGGGCAAACCTGAAGCGGGTTTTCTAATTTCTAATAACACCCAATCCACTACGTCAGCATTTGGTATGGATGCAACTGATTCCGTACCCGCATAGTTAAATGGAGCTACATTATAAGGCTGGCTTAAAGGTATAATTCCCCCTGCATTTAAAGTTGTATTCATTAAACCGGTAGCTGGATTCCAGGGACCGCGTAAAATAGTATTAACACTAAAAGCATAATTAGGGTCGGCTAACTTCCAGGGAAGGCCGGAAAAATTTGCAGAGGGAATAGCGGTAGCTGCAACAAAGTCAGCAGCAACATTTACTGTATTGCCTGCAAGTTTTGCATTCCACTCAGACGCCGTAAAATACCAGGGTGCCAATGTTGCTTCGGTATTGGTATTCAACTCTGTTGCTTTATATGGAAAAGTAACATCTGCATTATATCCCGAACCACCTGTTGCAGTAAAGCTGAAAGTGCGTTTAACTTCCCTTTCAGTTCCCGCAGGGTCACTATTTGGAATCATATTCACTAACAGGCTTGTTGGTGCTGTACCTCCTGCAGTGTTGATTACCATATTGGTGGCATTAAAAACCTTTGGTGTTCCATTGGACCAGCCGGTGCGGCGCACCTTACCTATTACTTCCGTTCCGGCTGCATAGGTGAATGTTGCACCAAATGGTGCCGACAATTCAAACGCAGTAGCTGGGTTGGTTGAAAACGTTCCTGCCTTCAAATCAAACATATTGCCGATAGTTGCACTGGCAGCTAAAGTAACCCCTCCACCACCGGTTTTATTAACCTGAACATTATTTAAAGTAGCCAACCCTGCGTTTAATGTAACAGAACCAGCACCAGTAAATAATAATGAATCTTCGTTTAATGTGGAGTTATAAGCGGCACTATTTATAAAATCTCCCTGAACTTCTATTTTACCATCATTAGTAATGGTGCCGGCTGCATTAGTAAAGGTACCTGCACAAGACAGCACGGCACCATTTGAAATTTTTATAGTTGCCCCATTATTATAAAATTGGGATTTAACTGAGAACGCAGCGAATACTGCTGCTACTGCAACGGGAAATTTAATCATAAAGCCATTTTATAAATTGTTATAGACTTAATTAGATACTATTTGAAACTTTCAAAATATGGTTTTAACCTCTTACCATATTAGAACCAATGCTAATTTAAACAAACAATACCATAACTCCTACACTATTTCACTCAACGATTTTGTTGTTATAAATTAATTCCAAAAGCTATTTTAAACAAGAGCTTTAATAAAAACCAGGCTACTATTTATACAATTTTTCCCATTTAATACTAACAAAAAATGAGGCATAAAAAGATTCCGTACAAGTGAATGAACCGCCAAAGGTCGGTAAGGCTACAACCGGGCGGCCGGAAGAACCAGTAAATTGCTAAATAAAAGAACTATTTCCCGGGTATTTTAAGTTTATGAGAGAACAACCATTTTAGGAGATCCGGCTCGTTAAATGCAGGATCCCAGCTATTGTGATTGGCTTCAGGATAAAGTGTTAGCCTAACATTTGCACCTGTTTTTTTAAGTGCATCCGCCATTTGAATGCTGTATTCTGGCAGCACCACATCATCTTTTAAACCATGAAAAATCCACCACGCGGTTGACTTTAATTGTGGCGCTGTTGCAGGATGCGCACCACCGCAAATAGCAAATGCTGCTGCAAAAACACCGGGCTTGCGGCGCACCAACTCGTAAGTACCCATGCCACCCATTGATAGCCCGGCAACATACACCTGTTGCTTAATTACGGGAAAGCGATGAATGATATTATCAACCAACTGTATTACCAATTGCATAGGTCTGGAGGGCTCGCCACCGGGGGTAAAATAAAAAGAGCGTGGGTTGGTGCTTTTGCCGCTGGTAATCATTTGTACGTTACTCCAGTAACTATGGGGCGAGCATTGCGGAAAAACCACGATTGCCGGGTATTTTTTTCGCAGGCTGTCGCGCAAAAAAAGACTGGCACCGTGGGTTAGTTGCTTTTCGTTGTCGGTACCACTTTCGCCACGACCATGTAAGAAAAATATGAGCGGGTATTTTTTTGTCGCATCATAATCTTCGGGTAGTAATATTCGGTAAGGCAGGGTATCGCCATTTTGAATAAACCACTGCTTTTCGTACAGCAATTTATCCTGGGCAAATCCTTTGGATACAACTATAAGTAGCAGGAAGATGTAAACTATTTTTTGCTTCAATGTACTTTTTTTTTAAAGATTAATAGGTGCCCCTGTACCTATGATCGATGCGTTGGTTTAATTGCTTTTTTAACGGTATCTGCTGGCCTTTTGTATCGTTTAACCAATCAAATAATTCGCCTTTTAATTCTATACGTTTTTGCTTTAATGCGGGATCCCTGATCAGGT
>JBBSJX010000034.1:0-16964 GCA_038256825.1 Chitinophagales bacterium | reverse complement strand
CAATAGCTTTCTGGTAATGCTCTAATGCCAGCGGCCAGTTTCTTTGTTCTGCATACACCATTCCAACCTGCTGGTAAGTGCCTCCTAATGCTAAATCATTTCCTGTTTTTGTGTTCCATTCAATAGCTTTCTGGTAATGCTCTAATGCCAGCGGCCAGTTTCTTTGTTCTTCATACACCATTCCTATCTGATGGTAAGTGCCTCCTAATGCGAAATCATTTCCTGTTTTTGTTTTCCATTCAATAGCTTTCTGGTAATGCTCTAATGCCAGCGGCCAGTTTCTTTGTTCTGCATACACCCTTCCTACCTGGTGGAAAGTGGGGCCCAGATTGTTTTCTTTTTTTTGGGATAGGTCTTCAGCAAGGGAAATGTTGTAAAAACTTAAGGCCCTGTCCAGCTTGTTAAATTGGAGATAGGTATTACCTAATTCAAACGCTATGTCCGCATGCTCATTTAAATTTACTTTATTGCTAAGGGACATTGCTTTTAACAAAGCCTCTTCTGAATGTTCGAAGTTGAATGCCATTCGGTATTCTTTTCCCAGCAACAAAAGAATGTTTATTTTATCTTTTATCAGTCGCAATTTGTCGTCATGATCAAGGCACAGCCGTTCAAAAATTGAATTGAGTTCGTTGATGCGATCCGTTCGTTTGACGATATTGCCTTGTTCTTTAATAGCTCCTTTTTCAAAGGCTTCCTCGGCAATTTCGGGAGACATAGTCTCCACGCTAAAAATGAAACGTTTGGATAACCAATGCATCAGGTCAGGAGCATTTTTACGGAGCGTAACATAAAAGCTTTTGCTTATCCAGAGCATCAGAATTTGGGGCTGTTTAAAAAGCAGTTCTCTTTCAAAGTTTAGTTGATCAACAATGGAAAACTCAATTTTGCCGTCAGGAGTTCTGTAGAGGGCATTCTCCAATCCTGTTATATTAATCAGCCATTCTGTTGCCGTTGCCGCTTGTATTTCCTGGGGCAGCAACTCTGTAAGTGCCCTATGTAAAGAAGTGTAATTGTGTGGAGTGAGGTCTAAATCGAGAAACTTATATTCACTAAGATGCTCCTTCAAAAAAAATATCAATTCTTTTCTTTGTCTTTCATTACCGGTAACAACAAGGGCCACTGTGCCGGTATCCCGGTCAGATAAGGTAAACAGCATTTCGTTTCTTAGCTGCTCTTCTTCTATTACGATTGTTGAGCCTTCCATTGTACAAAGTCGGGGTAATCTTCCAATAAGGGATTTATAAGAATTTTTCCATTGTATTTCAGCAAAATCAGCATGTAAAGCAGTTCTCCAACCGGCTTATCAGCAGGTCTGAAAGAATCATTTTTTATCACTTCCAAATGACCTGAGTCCAGGTATTCCCAAAGATCCTGGCCAAGGTCTTTCACCGCCCTGTTTACCTCTTCCACTTTAATTTTGGCGCTAATGATTTTTTTAAAGCCGTGTGTATCACCTGGAATAGTTGGCGAATACAGCCTCCCGAATATTGAATGCACTTATCCAGTGCTTCATTTTCAATAAAAGTTTCGAGATCAATCCTGGTAGCCACAATTTGCTTCATTTTAGCAACCGACTTTGGAATTGTTCCAAGTTTTATCATTGGCACGGTGTACCTATTGTTGAATTTATAAGGTGCTTTTTCAATTTGATAGTGAGCCGTTATGGGAACTGCGGTAAGCATATTCACACTAATCTCGGATATAATATTTCCGTTTTTCACAAAAAGTTCTTCATAAACAGATGATTGGATTTTTTCAGAGCCGTCAATGATGAACAAAACATCTCTTCCTTTACCTTGCCCTTCAATTTTGGACCGAACATCAACCAATGCAGCATTGAACTCATAAATAATACGCAGTGTATTTCGCTTAACCTCACGTCGAACATTATTTGATATTTCATTTTCACCACTGAATGCCTGCTTAAACGACGCTTTTCCTCCCCACCCAAACAAACTAAATCCTCCACCACCTTCAAGGTCTGCGCTGGTTTTCGAAAGAGCTTTCGTGGTTTTTTCCAATGTTTCTGTTTCAAAAAGACGCTTAGCTAAACTTTGAAGCGTTTCTGCTCCACCTTCTATACCGTGCTCGGATAATTGCTCTATTAACTTATGAATTAATAGACCAAAAAAATCGGCATACTGAAACGAACCCACTTCCACCTCTTGTTCTAAGTCTATGAAAACAGTAAAATACCTGTCTGGATTATTTAGTTTATTATTAATACGCCTTAATTCAGCAGACTTGCCACAGCCACGGTGGCCGGAAAAAATAATTTTTATATAATCTGTTGATGGTTCAAAAGACGAGGTTTTGATATTGAAGCCAAGATCAAAATATAGTTCATCCAGATAGCTTGTGTCCCTTATATCATCCAGGTTCACGTATAAAGGATGCTGCTCATCAAATAGGTCAGGCTGAAACTCAGGTTCCGTTACTGTCCTGGCCTCTGAAACAGTTTTTACAGGATAAATATATATTCCTTTCTGAATTGCCATTTTTGTTATTATTTATACTAAGGCATGGGTTTGCCATTAGCAATGAAAACAAATGTACCAACTGCTATTAACTTTTACAGGATGCTTTTTCAATAATTGACTCTATATGGAATAACCTAGCCAGGAATGAGAAGTGCTATTATGGGAGCGACAGGGTAAAACAATGCTTTTTCACTTTGCACCAACCACAAAATCCAAAAAACTCAAGTAACTCCGCCTAACACCTCCAACCAATTTACCCCACTCTCAATTTCCGCATTGGCCGGAACATCATTCGGAAGTTAAAGCCGCTTGCATGCACTCAATAATGACAGGATAGCCAAATTGCAATCCCATTTCCTACTCCAAAACCAACCCTTAATATATCCTGTCAAACCTTTCTTCAATCAATGCAACAAATTGCTTTTTGTAATCCTCCGTTAGAAAGCTTATTTGTACCATCTCCTTCCAATCCGCTTTAGCACGTTGCATCTTTTTAAAAATGTTTTCCTGCTGCCTGGCATCAATACCGGCAGTCTTAAAAGCTGTCGTAAAATCCTGCTTTTTTATCCTCTTCTTTTTGGCATTGAGCGTTAGCGCAAAGTCTTCATCGTCGGTGGGGTTTACCAATTTAGTGGCTACAAGGTCGTACGCCGGCGAAACCACCATACCTACGCCTTCCTGTTGTATCAACGAAAAATTTTTCAGGTGCATGTCGGTATTGCCCGTAAGAAATGAGAATACCACCAGCTCAAAAAAATTGACTATATCGAGACCAGGATGCGCCGAATACTTTTTGATAGCCTTTGCGATTTGCTCGTAGCTGCCGTGGTATTTGTCTTCGGTAAGCCGCTCCGTTAATTGGCACATGTCTTCCATGTGTATTTTTTTCTTACCCACTCTGTCTATACGCCGGGTAATGTAGGCAAGCTCGCCCGCCTGCAGACGTATTAAACTATGCGGTACCGTTTTAATTTTAGCTATTGCTGCCAGGTTCATGGTCAGGTCTTCAACTTCGGGCAAAAAAGGATAATTGTTGGTGGGTGGTTTCAAAATGTATGCTCCCCACAACCCAACTATGGTTAGCTTTTTGGCCGCGCTGCTGTCGCTTTTACTTATGTCGAGTGAAATTTTAGGCTGCACCCCGGTAACGGCCGATTGTGACTGTATCACTTGTAAAGCGAGATCTTCCAGATCCGCTTCGTTATATGGAAGTATTGGTGGCTCCGTTTGATCAAATATCTTTTTACTGCAGCCTGGGTGAAAATCTATTTCATTATTACCCAATGGCTGGTAACAATACAGGCATCGGGGCTGGCTCATGATTGTAAGTCTACAGGGTGAATACTAACTGCGCCTATGCAGTCTTTGCAGCAAGCCAGCAGCAAACCCATTCTATCCCTTGGGTTTAGCTTCCAGTTTTTTTGGGCAATATCAAGCAGCCAGCCTTCGGGTATCAACCCATCAAAAAATGGAAAAATTATATTTGACACGTAAGGTTGAGAGGTTATCGGTAAGGTGAGGCTTACAGGTGGCGCTTCGTTTTGCAGGTATGCTGCATCGTATTCAAACGTGTAGCCGTTCTCATTTTGCGTAAGCCAGCCAGCCAGTTTACCGTGCATTTTTACTTCCGCTTTTTTTATCATGACTCTTTGGTATTAAATTCCACAGGTCCTACCCTAAAACCAAACAACTGTAATACCTGGTTTACCTTATCAAGCCGAAGGCTTTCTTTACCCTGTTCCAGATCACGGATAAAACGCAGGCCAACGCCCGCCTTTTCAGCCAGTTCAGGTTGAGTAAGTCCCACCGCTTTTCGCTTTTGCTTTGTAAAATCCGAAATATTCATTTTATACCCTTTCGGTAATAAATTTATGAAATAAAACTTAATTATACCTTTAAGGGTATAATGTTTAATATTTAAACTATTTTATACCTCATCGGGTATAATATATAGATTATGTATCAATTTTCTAATACGCCTCCAGCCAATTAACTCCGCTCCCAATCTTAGGATTAGCCGGTACATTTTTGAGAAGGTTTAGTGCTGACTGCAAACAATAATAATGACTAATTTATGGTCAACAACATAAGTATTTGGTAAAGCATTCACTTTACATTTTAGAGAAAGTAGTAAAGTAATAACTTGTCATAAATGGTTAAGATTGAAAACTTAAAACGATTCGATTAAACATTTATTCAACGTGGAGAAAACCTGCAAGCCAAAAATAACAGTATAACTTCATGGACTTTAATCCAGAAACTCTTTTATTCTTTTTACGGCTACCTGAATGAATCGTTGATTATCAAATAATGTTCTCTTCCTGTCGCTCCATAAATAGCTTTTTACTTCATCAAAGTTCTGAACCCGGTTATGTGCAAGAACAAAATCAATGGTAGAAAGTAATTCCAGGCCAAAAGAAGAATAAAAGCCGGAGAGAAATGATTTCGTCTTTTCGGCAATTGTTTTATACGCGCTGTTTTCAACTTCGTCAAGATATCTTCTGACATCGCTTTCGGCATCTGCCACTATACCCAATTCTTCAAAAGGCTTTTTGTCTTTAGAACTGTAGCCAGTTATGTAGCTGCCATTCAAATAATATAGTACATGCTTTACTTTTCCTGAATAAGGACCGTAATAGTTAGGAGTATAGTTTAGTTTGAAAACATCTTTGGCTCCAAACCGTTGCAGAAAATAAGCAACCTTTTCTGCTGCAAATTCAGAAAGAAATTCCCCGCTTCTTACCATATCATAAATAACATCCAGCAGCATAGCTCTGGCAGGAGTGAGTTTAGCTCTTTCCTTTTTTAATACCTCTTCAATAGCGGATGTAGGTTCATAAATATATATCTCCACATCATCAAAAACCGACAAGTGACGTTCAAGAATTTGTTTTACCCTCATCCAGTTTAATCCGCCGTTACCTGCTCCCAGTGGCGGCAATGCAAGGGATTTTATATTTCGGTCCTTAATTATTCGAATTAGATCTTCCAGTCCTTTTTCAATGTAGTTATATTCCGATGGCTTTCGCCAGTCTGTTTTGGTGGGGAAATTAATAATGATCTTTTCTCCGCTGTGCAGTGAAGTATCTTTGGTTACCAGTAGCTTGCCAATATCAATGGTACCTTCTTTGGCAGCTTTTGTATATAATTTAGTATTCTCCGCAAACTGTTGTTTGAATTGCAACGCCACACCTTTGCCCATTACGCCCACAGTATTCACCGTATTTACGAGCGCTTCTGCGTTGCTGTCTAATAAGTTCCCTTTTAAGTAATATATCACAGGCTAAAAATAATAATTTGGTTTCACAATGAGCTTTTCCCTTCGAAGCCTTCCATTTCCTTGATTGCTTCCGCTGCAGTTTGATTGTGCACGGCAAACCCAATGATAGCTTCTTTGGGAACATCGCCTAAAACAAGAAACTCCGCTTCCTTTTTTCTTTTAAGGTCAAGGTCTGTGTCGCTTTTCCAGTATTGTTCTTTAACAGCTTTAAAGTCCACAATAGTTTCGATTTTATTTACATCATCAGGAGAATAAAAACTGCTGAAGCCATCTATAGCATGACCGTCACTAAAAATAAAATTCATATTACTTTCCATTATTGCTTTTACTGATGTAACACAGTAGACTATTTTGTTGGAGGATGTAGGTGTCACTCCATTAAACCCGTTTTGAATTACATAGAGCATAGGCATTCTTACGCAAAAATAAAAGGGAATCTACTCGCCCAGTCTCCGCCCATTAGGCAACTGAAAACCAGACCTGCTGTTTATAAGGCTGCTATCACCAATAGAAACAAATTTGTTGTTTTTGATAACTGAAGAAATATGTGTAATGCCTTGTTGCAATACATGCTGAAGGTTTTGCAAATGGGTTATTCGATATAAAAATACCTTGCTTAAATCAGCCATTGATACATGATTTCAAAGTTTGCCTTAGCCAAAATTCTTCTTTTCAACCCAACTTTTGTGTCAATATTTTTCGTTCACTGAATGTTCCCAACTCTTACAGAGGAGATGGGAACACTATAACCCCCTCCCTCTAATGCGCCTCTAACCAATTCACCCCACTCCCAATTTCCGCATTGGCCGGAACATCATTTGGCAGTTTCAAAGCCGACTGCATACATTCAATAATGATCGGTTTTATGATGTCCACTTCATCAATGGTTGCATCAAATACCAATTCGTCGTGGACTTGTAATATCATCTTTGATTTGAAGTTGCGCTGTTTAAACTCGTTATGAATTTTTATCATCGCCAGTTTAATCATATCGGCGGCGGCACCTTGTATGGGCATGTTGATGGCATTGCGCTCCGCATAACCACGAACGGTAAAGTTGGCGCTGTTAATATCTTTCAGCCAGCGCTTGCGGCCGAGTAATGTTTCTACATAGCCGTTTTTTTGAGCAAACTTCATCTGGCTATCCATGTACTGCTGAATATTTGGAAACTGCTTTTTATAATTTTCAATAATTTCTTTTGCCTCACCACGACTGATCTTTAAATTTTCAGCCAGGCCAAAAGCGCCCTGCCCGTAGATGATTCCAAAGTTTACACTCTTTGCTTTATAGCGCATCTCCTTGGTTACTTCACTTTCTTCAATGCCATAAACTTTTGCTGCGGTAGCAGTATGTATATCCTTACCCAGTTTAAAAGCCTCCACCATATTTGGGTCGTTGCTTATGGCTGCCACAATGCGTAACTCAATCTGGCTATAATCGGCACTTACCAACACATGATCGCCATCGCGGGGAATAAAAGCTTTGCGTATTTCGCGGCCCCGCTCGGTACGCACCGGTATGTTTTGCAGGTTGGGGTTATTGCTGCTTAACCGACCGGTTACTGCAACAGCCTGGCTGTAACAGGTATGCACCCGGCCAGTTTTGCTATTGATCATTAAGGGCAATGCATCAATATAAGTGTTCTTTAATTTGGTAAGTTCTCTAAAAGCTAAAATATCTTCCACTACCGCATGCTCGCTGGCCAGTTTCATTAACACATCTTCCCCGGTGGCATATTGGCCACTCTTGGTTTTTTTTGCTTTGGGGTCCAGCTTCATGTGATCGAACAATACCTCACCCAACTGTTTGGGACTACCCAGGTTAAACTTCAATCCACAACAATCAAATACTTTTTGTTCGGCCGCCTTTGCTTCACCTTCCAACTGAACCGAATATTCTTTTAAAAAGTCCACGTCAATTTTAACCCCTTCAAACTCCATGTCGAGCAACACCTTAACCAATGGGATTTCAACGTTTGTAAAAACATTTTCCACTTTACGGTTAGTTAAAAGCGGGGCAAATACTTCCTTTAACTGCAAGGTAATGTCGGCATCCTCCACAGCATATTCTTTTACCTTTTCGGTATCAACAGTACGCATGGTTAACTGGCCCTTTCCTTTTTTACCAATAAGTTCTTCAATCGAAATGGGTTCGTAACGTAAAAACTGGGCACTCAAAAAATCCATATTGCGGCGGCCTTCGGGTTCAATTAAATAGTGCGCCAGCATGGTATCAAAAAGGTCACCTTTCAGTTCAAAGCCATACCATTTTAAAATGGTCATATCATACTTCAGGTTTTGGCCAACCCATTTTTTTGATGCATCGTTAAACAGTGGCTCAAATTGCCTGAGCATGGCAATGGCTTCTTCCCTTATTTCTGGTGCCGGAACATAATAACCTTCGCCGGCTTTGTAAGAAAAACTGATCCCCACTAAATCAACTTCATGGGCATTGGTGCCCGTAGTTTCTGTATCAAAACTAATTTCAGTAAGCGGCATCAGTTCAGCCACCAAAGCCTCAATTTTTTCAGGCGTATCTACCAATATATAATTATGCGGCGTATTGCTTATGTTTTTGTCGGCCACAAGGCCCACATTATTTTCTGTATCATCAGATGGCAGTGGCGGCAATGTGCCCATTTCAACACCTGTAATTTTTTCATCGGTATTAAACAGGTCCATTTGTCCACCGGCCGGTGTAGCCGATTTTTCAAACACATTAAATTGCTCTCCCAAAATCCTTCTGCCCAAAGCCTTAAATTCCAGCATGGTAAAAAGCTCTTCCAAAACGGGCTTGTTCCATTCTTTCAGTCTGTAATCCTCTTCATGAAAATCTACCGGCACATTGGTTATAATAGTTGCAAGTTTTTTACTAAGAATGGCCATCTCCTTTCCGCTGCGAACCTTTTCGCCCAACGAACCCTTTATATTATCGGCATTATCCAATATGTTTTCAAGGGTGCCGTATTCCTTCAACAGTTTGCAGGCTGTTTTTTCACCTACCCCTTTTATACCGGGAATGTTATCTACCGCATCGCCCATCAGCCCCAGCATATCAATTACCTGTTCAACCCGGTCAATGCACCACTTTTCCGTAATCCTTTTTGCATCCAGTATCTCCTCTTTTCCTCCCTGGAATGGCGGCTTGTAAATATATACCCCGCGGTGCGTGAGCAGCTGCCCGTAATCCTTATCAGGAGTAACCATAAAAACCTCGTAACCTTTATCGGCGGCCTGCCAGGCAAGCGTACCAATAATGTCGTCGGCTTCGTAACCATCCAACTCAATTACCGGAATATTAAATGCGGCAATCAGGTTTTTAATATCGTCCAGCGAGCCTAAAAGGTCCTCCGGTGCTTCCTGCCTGTTGGCCTTATATTCCACAAAATCAGTATGGCGTTCGGTAGGCGCTGCTGTATCAAAACAGACTGCCAAATGAGTTGGTTTTTCTTTATTAATCAGGTCGATCAACGTGCTGGTAAACCCAAACTGTGCGTTGGTATTGCGGCCTTTGCTGGTAATACGAGGGCTGCGTATAAGGGCATAATAAGCGCGGTAAATCAGCGCCATTGCATCGAGTAAAAAAAGCTTTTTTGCCATGCGGCTAAGGTAAGCAAAGGTGATGGGATGCGAAACGGCTTATAATGCCGGATTTTTTTTTGGAGACGAGCATTTGTTATTATGGCTTCATCGTTGCTTCCGATGCATCGGAACAGTTTAACGGTAATCCAATGGTCAGCGGTATAAGTAATTGAACCTTGATACTACAAAAAGGTCTTTTCACTAAAAAGTGCAAAGACCTTCAAATTAAATTAATCTTTCGTGGTATTTTCTGGATCAGCAACTGTTTGCTTTCTTTATAGATGCCATTGGTTATTTCTATGTAATAATTTCCTCTCTTTAATTCGCGTGTATTGATAGCGGCTTTTTTCACTTGAGGTCGCTTTTGCTTACACTATACCTGAGGGTTTTGGCTAGGTAACCAAAAACAACTACCATTTTATTTTTTTGGCGCAATGCCTTCTTCATCCTTGCAGGTAAGTAACTATATGGTAGGCACCACAAGAACAGGTAGTCATGTGCAGTGGTAATGGTTCGTCCAATAGTTAAGTTCGGTGTCGGTCACATACTTTGCCATAATGGGTGAGCTATAGGTTTACTAAAATGTTACAAAATTTTACTGCCGCCCGACTAATCCCCCCAAAAACCACCTCCCTGGCGAGTGACTTTAATATGACCATAAGGCTGCTGCTGGCAGAAAAGAAGATTATACCATGTTCAAAGACTGCCCTTATAGATCGCTAGCGTGCAATTCTATTTGTTAAAATGAACAGTAACTGCAACGTCTTTTAAAAAATTACGTAGTAAAGTATTATCACACATTATTTGCTGTAAGTAAAAACGGCACTTACCGTTATCAGTTACATTGGATATGATGGTTTTAACTGCGCTTTTTCAATTAAATTAAAATAATCTGTATGAAACTAACTTTGTTAACCATAATTATTACCAGTTTTTTTTTAGCGGACTGTTCAAAAAAAACCATTGATACGCCTGCCCCCACCGTTCCCGAGCGACTAGCAATATCGCCGGCCACCGCCAGTGTTATTGCCGGTGCGACCACAACTTTTTCGTTAAAATATTTTAATACCGTTGGCCAGGAGGCAACCCTGCCCGCCGGTGTTGTTTGGAGTAGTGGCAATGCCACGATAGCAACCATTAGCAATGGGGTGGCCACCGGTGTTGGCGCCGGCCAAACGGAAATTAAGGCCACATTTAACGCAGCGGTAGCAACGACCCTGCTTACGGTGGTTAGTAATAATACACAACTGGCTACAGTTAGCATTAACCCCGCCAATATTAAAGAGCTTGCGCTAAACGAAACTGCCACCCTAACGGCTACGGGTAGAAATGCTAATGGGGACGTAGTACCCGGGCTTACCTTTTCGTGGCAAAGCTATAATTCAACCTTGGTAACCACCGCTGATGGTGGTATGGTTACAGGAAAGGCCTATGGTACGGCCAATGTTACCGCGCAAACAAATGGCATCCGAAGTGCACCGGTTATGGTACAGGTGATTAGGCGAGGTAGTTTTGCAGGCAGCAGAACAAGTGGTTTCGCTAAACTGAAAATTGAAAACGGCATTCTGAAAATCGAAACTTCCGGCGATTTTGATACGCCCTCAGGCCCTCCCGACCTGCGTATATACCTGGGCAACAACAGCGGCAATGTAGATGGTGCATTGGAAATTGCTACGCTTTCTTCACGTAAAGGTGCCCAAAGCTGGAACCTGCCGTCGTTAATTTCGATTACGCAATATCGGTATGCTATTGTGTGGTGCAAACAATTTGGCGGTGTGTACGGCCTGGCCGACCTGGGTAATTAGGTTAACTATTGGGTTGCTGGTTTATCAGGCTGATAATTTAGAGGTTTTTACAAATACCCCTGCGCCTTTTTCAAATGCTTCTGCAATATAGGCCGGTTAATAGAGGTTTGTCCGTAAGACGGCTCACCTGAAAAGTGGCAATAGTTCTCAGGAAATTCGCGGTCGCCTTCTTTTTTCCACTCAGCCATTGCGTGTGGCGTCATCGGGTTACGCGGGTCAAAAAACAGGGCAGCACCAGTGCGTATGCAAAAGCCTGGCTGAAATTCCTCTTCTGTTTTAGCCGCGGCTTCGGATACTGCTGCAACCCTTTGCACTGGTTGAGGTTCGGGCTTGGCCGTTGCTTCACTTCTGTATTCAGTTGTAAACAATGGCTTTTCCTCCGCCATTGTTTCCGGAGCAGGTTCGGGTTTTACTTCGCCGGCCGCATGCTCTGTCAAAGGCGCTTCAACCGCAACGGGAGTCATCAAAGCCATAAACGCATCCAAGGTGTTTACTTCAACAATGGAGCGGTTGTATTTCTTATTAAGGTTCAAAAAGCCTTTATCGTACTGCGGTGTTTTCCTAAACAGTTCCCTGCTTTTTAAAACTACATCGGCAAAATATTCAGTGGCGATGTCCCAACTGCTTTTTTCTGTTTCGGTTATGGTGTTAGTTATTGAACCAGCTAATTGCTTAAACATGCCTTTTGCTGTGTCCATCACTCCGGCTTGTATAGTGGTGCTGTTTTGATAATCATCAAGGCTTACCGACGTAAACAACAAGGTGTTTTCATTTGCGTAATAATTAGCCTTCAGCTTCTCTTCGTAGCAAATAACAACGTTGGGAAAATCTTTTAAAAAGTTGAGCTCATCGCTGCTGATGCTTTTGGTTATATCTTTTCCGGCCTTGCCAAATACTACTATAATCTGCAAACCATCCTGCACCATTTTACGTCGCAATTCCTCTTTTAACCGTGCAGGAAAATGTATAGAAGGCGCCAGCAGGTATAACCTTTCCTGCGCGGTGGCAATAATTTTTTCAATGCTTAAACTAAGCTCGGTGCCGTAAACAAACTTTGACATATTGATGATTTCGGTTGTTGGTACAATGTTACGGAATATAACCGCACAAATTAACCATCACTTCTCTCACAAAATTTATAAGCTTAATCAATCCTGAACATGTTTCGGAATCCTAAAAAAGCGGGTTTTTTAATCATCAGGGAATGCTGAGGCAAGCTCAGCATGACGGCTATGGTTATTTGAAATACGTTTCGGTTATGGTTTTTCAATACCAACTTATGTTATTTGGTTTTGGGGTAGCCGGCCACATCACTATGGGCATCATCGTTGCCACGCTCGGTTTATCGGCAAACCAATTAGTATCAAACCATTCACTTGCTTTTTTATCACGCAAAAAAATTTATTACTCCGAAGTAATAAAAATTTCCTGCTTTTGGAATATAATTTTTATACTAATCCTCTTTTAGTTGAGTTAAATAAAACTGTACAAGGGTGCGACGCAACGGCTGCTCCATTATTTACAAATGCCGGTAACCAAAAAAAATTTCTGTTATTTAGTCATCTTAAACCTGGCTTATGTGTCTCGCATTAGGAACCCGCCCACCACGGGAAAAATAAAGTGCTAAAAGGTTTATGAATAACCCTAAAGAGGATAAGTAAGAAAGTGATGCAATTAAGATTTTAAAAGCTCGTTTCAACAATATGCTCCACCCATCCAAGGGAGCAAATATCCAAATATCCTATTTATTACCATCCAATGTTCTAACATGAAAAGCCTGACAATGGCTATGTGCGCTGCATTTTTAATATGCAGCGCATGTACCAAAGTAAAAATGATTTCGCCCCTTACGGGAAACCTGAAGTCGGCCGAAATTTCCGGCGCTATACCTACGGCCGAAAATTTAGGCAGCCCTTTAAAAGGCACTAATGTTAGCTGGCTTATTAATCCACTTTACCCTAACTTAAAACCGCTGATTACTTTTGCACCCGGCGCCAATACAGGCTACGTTGCTTTAATGATTGATAATGGTTTATTAAACGGCGCCACCCCTATAAACGCCTTTCGTTTTTTAGCAGCAAATCTTCAAACAAAATCTACCAATATTGTACAGGTAAAATCCACCTCTGGTGCAATTGTTCAAACATCGCTGGGCCGCATAACCCGCTATGCTTTTGGAATGAATAAAAAATTATACGTATCAACCGAAGCGGGCTTTGGCGGTGGCGGACATTTAATTGAATACGATCCCAACACGCAAACTGCAACCGACCTTGGCCGCCCTTTTTTTGCTAAAGGCAAATACCTTGAAATTTACATGCTGAACATTGGTATAGACGGAGCTTTATATGGCGGATCGTTTGGAGATAATGGCGAGGTTTATACCTTTCGCTACAACTACGATCAAAAATTTTATACAGATAAAACCCCCATTAACAACGACTCTAAATATGTAGCTTATATAACCGGGGACGCCAATTACACTTATGCTACCGTAGGCCAGGATAACTGGAAATTATATGCCATCCATCGTGCTACCGGTGTAAAAACATTAATACAGCAATACAACTCACCCGACGACCGTATTGAATTGTTTTCGCATGTAGATGCCTGCTATGCTAAACACGGTGCAACCCATTATAAAATTAAAGACGGGGTGCTAGCCGAAATGAATAACCGCCCTTTAACCGACAGGCTTTATTACTCGCCTTACGATGCTGAGCGGACAGAAGTTCCGGAAGTTGTTTGGAAAGGAAGTGAGCGCAAACTATATTATAAATTTA
This sequence comes from Chitinophagales bacterium, assembly GCA_038256825.1. Taxonomy (GTDB): domain Bacteria; phylum Bacteroidota; class Bacteroidia; order Chitinophagales; family Chitinophagaceae; genus Segetibacter. The sequence continues at coordinate 3,031 of JBBSJX010000034.1, read as the reverse complement.
CTGGTGGCCTTGAAACCTATATGACCATTAATAATGTGGTGCAGGATGTTTATCCAACCTCAGCAATGATAAGTGCTGATAACACTTTATATGTAAGCGCCTCCAAGGTGCCTGAGCTGGTTTCGTACACTCGTGGCGCTGGTTTTAAATACCTGGGCAATTACTCCATTACGGCACATTCAATGGCAATTGCCGATCGTGCAGCCGGTACCAGATTATATATGGGTGGTTATCCCAAAGGTGCAGTGATGGAATATGAGGTGAATCAAAACTGGACGGTAAATAACTTAACTCCATCTTACACGCCACCAGGTATAAGCGAGGTGCAATCCAACCCACAAAAAATTATTCAGTTCCAGGATGCAGATGCTGCAGGAGTTAGGGGCTCCATGTATTTATCGGGACTGTATTATACTAAAAATGGTTTTTTAGTTGCTGGTGGAAACAACGATCGCATTACCGCATCTACCAGCAGGGAGTTAAGTATTGGCAGTTATAAAGAGGGTGTAAAGCGGAATGTGTATTTACCCGAATTCCAGTTTTTACAATTCACCGGCATGTGTCTTTCAAAAGATTCTTCTACCGCTTATGTTGCGGCCCAATCCATGAACGGTGGCCCCGGTAAAATACTGGTGTACGATCCTGCAACCAACAAGGTTTTAGAAAACATGGATTTTCCTTTAGGTTCGTGCCCCGGTACTATATCGCTGTATGCCGAAAACATTATTGTTGGAATTTGCGGAAGCTCGGTTTACTTCTACGATGTTAAAAAGCGGGCCATCGTTTTCAAAAAAGATATGGGTGCCAATCAAAATATTTATTCGCTTACTATTGCTCCCGATAAGTCTGTCTGGATTAACCAAACGGGCTCGGATATATTTAATACCCGGATTATTAAATTAACCATTAAAAATGAAGCGGGCAGTTTTACTGCAGTGGCGTCGGTTATGGCAACCATCAGCGATATAGATCGTGATGAAAATACAAAGCCCGATAATATGGTATTTGTAGAAACCGTCACCGGCACCTACGACCTGTATATTTCTGGCTTAAAATCGCTTTATAGGGTTAGTGGTTGTTGCCCTGCAGTTTAGCAAAAATTTTGGGTGACCGGCTAACGAAGTATGATTAAACATCGTTGCCACTGTTTACCCCGCTTTTTTGCGGAGCTCGGTTTAAAGGCAGTTTTTCATAGCCCCGATTTTATCGCATATGCGTGAACTTAAGGGTTTTTTTGGGGGACAATCATTGGAGCCTTATTGAACTCCGGTTGTAGCCTGACCGATTACCGTCGGTTCACTCACTTGTACCGCATCTTTTTAAAGCAACTTTTTTTACAACATTTTTTAATCCTCTTTTTTATGCATTTTTTAGGCTTCAAATTTTTACCGGGTCAAGCTTCAACGCATTTTTTTTACTTAAGTTAACGCCAATGCGATTTTATCGGAAGCAGTACTCCCTGAGCCTGTAGAGGGGCACTCTAGCACTTTAGTTACAATATGCTACAATCAGGTTTTAGTTCTTTAATAAAATGGAAGGTAGATAACTGGTCAATCGCTTATTTTCGCCGTTTTAAAATTTGCTTTTATTCATTTGTAAAAGCTGTCATTTTACTTCCATAAATAAAGCAGTAAACCGTGAAGTTATCTGTACATAGTAAGTTACCACAAGTTGGTACAACCATATTTACCGTTATGAGCCAATTGGCAATAACACATAATGCAGTAAACCTGGGCCAGGGGTTTCCTGATTATAATATGAATATGGAATTGGTTTCGTTAGTGAACAAGGCTATGCGCGACGGGATGAACCAATACACACATATGGCGGGCTTGCCTGCTTTACGCGATCAACTGGCACAAAAGATCTTTAATATTTATGGAAACACTATAAACCCGGATACAGATATAACCATCACTCCTGGCGGCACCTATGCAATTTATACAGCGCTCACCACCATTTTACAACCGGGCGATGAGGTAATTGTTTTTGAGCCGGCATACGATAGTTATATACCCAATATTGAAATTAATGGCGCAATACCTGTACTCATTTCATTACAGTTTCCGGATTATACCATTCCTTGGGAGGAGGTAAAAGCGAAGATTAGTAAAAAAACAAAAGCCATTATTATTAATTCGCCGCACAACCCAACAGGAAGTGTGCTTAGTAAAAATGATATAGAACAGTTACAAAGCATTGTACGCAATACCAATATTTTTATTGTTAGCGATGAGGTTTACGAGCACCTGGTTTTTGATGGTTTGGAACACCAAAGTGTATTAAGATACCCGGAATTAATGGAACGAAGTTTTGTATGTTTTTCGTTTGGTAAAACCTACCACTGTACGGGGTGGAAATTGGGTTATTGCATAGCGGAGCCAGAACTGATGAAAGAATTTAGAAAGGTGCACCAGTTTAATTGCTTTAGTTGTTTTACGCCGGCGCAGGTTGGTTTAGCGGAGTATTTACAAAATAAAGCCGCCTATTTAAACCTGGGAGCCGAAATGCAACAGAAGCGTGACTTTTTTGCCGGCCTCATGAAGGCTACAGCATTTAAACCGTTACCGAGCCATGGTAGTTATTTTCAATGTTATAGCTACCGAGACTATAGTAACGAAAGCGACAAAGATTTTGCAATGAAACTGGTTAAACAATGTGGTGTGGTTACCATACCTGTATCGGCATTTTATAAGAGCGGCAAAGACGATAAAGTAATTCGTTTTTGTTTTGCTAAAAAAGAAGAAACATAAGAAAAGGCTGTAGATAAATTACTTGGATTTGGATGATAGGAATGGTTGTTTTAGGGTAGGGATACCCATGGATAAAGCTAAAGCTGGTAACACCTGTTGTTTACCGGCTTTTCTTTTTTATACACATGCAGTAAATACCGGGCACCTCACTATTACAATACTTAAAAAAAATTTTTAATGGCATGCAATAAATGAGGAGGGGTAATTAATTTTTGGGATTGTTACAATCCTAAGGTTTAAGAAGAAAAGGAGATTTTTAATCCTTTTGATGCTGATGT
>JBBSJX010000033.1:0-17701 GCA_038256825.1 Chitinophagales bacterium | reverse complement strand
TGAAAATATTAAAGATCAGGGTTAACAACAGGCTGATTAATATCATTGACACTACCGGAAAGTAAAATTGAAAATTTTCCTTGTTAATCCTGATATCTCCCGGCAGCCTGCCAAACCAATTGAGTTTATTATGAAAAAAGTAAACTAGGATTCCTACAGAAACGATTATTATACCTGCAACAATTATGTATTTGCCTGTTTGTTGGTTCATCAATTATTTACTTAAAGTTTACGTTTTTGTGGTAGCAATTTCTTTTATTCCCTTAACTAATTTGTCAAGGTCTTTTAACGTGGTGTACACATGGGGCGTAACCCGCACACAGCTAATGTTTTCCCAAACAATGCTGGATGTATGAATTTTATACTTTTCAAATAGCTTACTACCCAATTCATTAGGCGTTAATCCATCAACCGAAACCCCTGCAATGGCACAACTAAACGCTGGTTTAAGCGAGGTGTGAATTGTAACCCCCGGAATGTCTTTTACTTTTTCGGCCCAATATTTTTTAAGAAAATGAATACGTTCTTGTTTCCGTCCACTGCCAATACCATTGTGAAAGTTGATCGCTTCACCAATCCCTTGTTCAATACAAAAACTACGGGTACCTAAGGTTTCAAACTTGCGTATATCGGCACTGTGGGGTTTGTCATTACAAAGCAACGGCCATATCTTTTCAATATGATCTTTTTTTATCCATAACATACCGCTGCCAATGGGAGCGCTCAAAAATTTATGCAGGCTCGTTCCAAAATAATCACATTCCAGGTCGGGTATTTTAAAATCGAGTAAACCAAAAGAGTGAGCACCATCTACCAACACTTCTATTCCTTTTGCATGTGCCATGCGGGCTATTTTTTTAACCGGCATCACCTGCCCCACCCAGTTAATTATATGGGTTATGTGCAGCAGTTTTGTTTGTGGGGTGAGGGCATTTTCAAATGCCTGCACTATCTGATTGTCATTTTCAATGGGGAAATCAAAACTGATCTGCTTATAGGCAATCCCCTCTCTCATGGCCCTTTGCCGCCAGGCTTGTATCATATTTGGATAGTCCTGTTTGGTGCCGATTACCTCATCGCCCTTATTTAAATTAAGGCCATAAATAACTGTATTGATAGCTTCGGTAGCATTGCGATTAATAGCAATTTCATTGGGGTCGCACCCGGCCAGGTCGGCCAACTTTTCTCTTAGTGGTTCCCGTCCCATATCCATTATCCGCCACATATAATACGATGGGCCTTCGTTAGCCAGTTTATTATACCGGTCCAATGCCTCCTGTACTATTTTGGGCGCCGGGCTTACACCCCCATTGTTTAAATTAATAATATTGGGATTAACTGAATAGGCTTGTTGTATAACACTCCAGTAATCTTCATCTGCTGCAATTTCTTCCGGTTGTAAATGTTTTACCAGCTTATTGGCGTTTTCTAAATCAGCAGCCTGCAATTGGTTAAAAAGACTATTAAATGAAAATGCCCCTGGAAAAAGGGCAGCTTTTTGTATAAAATCTCTCCTGGTAGTACTCATCAAGTAAATTTAGTAACAGAAAGTTATAACTTTCAACAGGCTTTTTGGTTATAACTTTGTACCTGAATTATTTAGATATGAGAAAGTGGAGTATTGTCTTTTTATCATTCATGTTTATTTTTTTTGCCTCGCTTCAACAAGGTTTTGGACAGTGCAGTATTTGTACAAAAACCAGTATGCAGCAGGGCGATAAACCTGCCAGCGGAATGAACTCCGGAGTAATTTATTTAATGCTCACCCCTTTTGCAGTGGTTGGTTATATTGGTTATCGCTGGTGGAAAACAGAGAAACAATTTAATGGTAAAGGCAGTGGATTTAATAATTAGCATTGCTTTTTTAACGTTGCTAAATGATTTGCTGTATAAGTGTGCGAACCGCCAAAAGTCGGTAAGGCTGCAACGGCTGCTATACAAAGCATTAATGCCGATAAATATAAATAATTAACCATTCGCGCTTACCAGTAATTTTTGAACATACTGGTAAATGTTAAAGGGCTCATTTTTCTTACTTGCTTCTTCAATCTCACTTTTTAATATTTTCTTGTCTATATTTTGCATCCGGTATTGCTGTACCAGGTGGTAAGCTTTCTCTGCCAGCAACCAGTATTTTTTTTGAGAAGAGTGGTGGTTAGCCTGGTGCCATACAATTTTTTCAAACAATTCTTGGATGCCTTCTTTTTGCGAAGCAATCGTTTTTAATATCGGTATTTCGATTGTCTGCTTATGAAAAGCAGGTGAAAGCATTTGCCGTAAGTTTAATACAAACTGGTCGGCACCTGGCCGGTCCGATTTATTTACTACAAAAATATTGGCAATTTCCATCAGCCCGGCCTTCATAGTTTGCACCTCGTCGCCCGCCTCAGGTACAACAACAACAATGGTAGTATCTGCCAGGCCGGCTATCTCAATTTCGCTCTGGCCCACGCCTACGGTTTCAATAATAACATAATCAAATGGGGCCGATTTCATTACATCGGCAATTTCTATAATTTTTGGATGCAGGCCACCAAGGCTGCCCCGGGTAGCTAACGAACGTATAAAAACCGAAGGATGATTGTACCATTCACTCATACGTATGCGATCGCCCAGCAAAGCGCCCAGGTTAAAAGGTGAAGAAGGATCCACGCATAATATTCCTACTTTTTTGCCATTGGTTACCAATGCTCCAATTAAGGCATCTACCAGGGTTGATTTGCCGGCGCCAGGAGGGCCGGTAATACCAATAATGGGTGTTTGGCTAACAGGCAGATTTTGCAGCATATTAAAATAACCTTCCACCTCATTTTCAACCAGTGAAATGGTACGTGCAAGTGCTTTTACATTGCCCTGGTTTATCCTGGTTAATAACTGCTGCCACATATTAAAACGAATATCGAATAACAAAAGGGAAGTTTATTAATTATGGTCAAAGAATTATCACAATCACTTGCGAAAATCAATTCTCCAAACATCAAAAAATTTTGATGCTTACTGTAAATAATGATGCGCAGTGGTAATGTTTATCTTCGCATTCGTTTATTCAAAGTATTTAAAAACAACAATTATTCATGGCCCCTGTTTCTGTTGTACTGATTGCAAAAAATGAGGCACATGTTATTGGTAAAACCATTAAAGTGATTCAGCGTTTTACCGATGATATAATAGTTGTTGATAGTGGCAGTACTGACGGAACACAGGCCATTGTACAAAACTTAAATGCCCGGTTAATTGAAACAGCATGGGTAGGATTTGGTTTAACAAAAAATATAGGAATCGCTGCTGCAAAATATGATTGGATTTTGAGTATTGATGCAGATGAAATTCCCGATGAAATATTATTAAAATCAATTGCAAAGCTTCAACTTAAAAATGCTTCTGTAGTTTATAAAATAAACTTCAAAACCTATTTTGGAAAAAAGCTTATCCGTTTTGGTGAGTGGGGTAAAGATGCTCATGTTCGTTTATTTAACCGCACAACAGTTAAGTGGAACGATGCAAATGTGCATGAACAACTGGTTTTATCTAAAAACGTAGTAGTGAAAAATACTGAAGGCTACATCCATCATTATACTATGAAGGATACTGCTGAATTTACACAAAAAATGACGCAGTACGCTTTGTTAAACGCTGAGCGGTATTACCTGCAAGGCAAAAAGGCCGGGTGGATAAAAAGAACTGTTTCCCCTGCGTTTTCGTTTTTGCTGAACTACTTTTTTAAACTGGGTTTTTTAGATGGACGAGAAGGATTTTTAATTGCCAAAGTAAATGCCTGGTATACCCATCTTAAATATGCGAGGTTATATGAATTAACAAAATCCTAAAAGCTTTAAGATTATTTTTTTGGCATTCTAATTAACTTGTAAACATAAATAACAGGTTGAGCATGACTAATTTCATCCCCATTTTTCCGCTGGGTATTGTAGTATACCCGGGCGAACATTTAAACCTCCACATTTTTGAGCCACGGTACAAGCAATTAATTACGGAGTGTTATGCCGAAGGAAAACCTTTTGGTATACCGCCTGTACTAAAAAATGGCATAGGTGAAGTAGGTACGCTTGCACAGGTTACCGAAATTGTTGAAGTGTACGGAGATGGAAAACTGGATGTAAAAACCGAAGGCTTAAAAGTTTTTCGCATATTGGAAGTGGTTAAAGCAGTACCCGATAAATTATACAGTGGAGCAATTGTAAACTATCCTACCAATACGCAGAATCATAAAATACTACTGTTAAAATGGGTAGTAAAAAATATAAGGGTTTTGCATAAGCTGCTTAAATTATCTAAAGATTTTAAAAAACCTGATGCGGAATTACTTTCTTACGATATGGCTCATCATGCAGCTTTATCAACCGATGAAGAATATGAATTGCTGGCATTGCTTCGCGAAGACCAGCGACTGGAATATTTAAAACTGCACCTTCAGAAAGTGTTGCCGGTAGTTACCGAAATGGAACTGCTAAAAGATCGGATTAAATTAAACGGCCACTTTAAAAACCTTAAGTCGGATTTTAATTTATAGCATTATCCGCCTCTTTATTTGTTTGCTCCTTCCATGTTTTGTATAATATTTCCTGCGACGGCCTGTTGGGTTCAATGGCCGTTAAAGGTTCGCAGGCTTGCCAACCATCTGCAAGTTCGGCCGGTAGCGATTGGTATAAAGCCGTGCCTTTGGTTTTCCATAGCATCATTTCGTCGCTTACCTTTTTTATATATTTGCCGGGGTTGCCAACAATCATACTGCGGGCCGGTATTTGCTCACCAGCTTTAATAAAACTAAGGGCTCCTACAATACATTCATCGCCCAGCTCTACATTGTCCATAATAACGGCGTTCATGCCCACCAGGCAATTACGCCCTATTGATGCACCATGTATTATGGCTCCATGCCCAATATGTGCCCCTTGTTGCAGGCGTACCGTTATGCCCGGAAACATGTGAATAGTGCAGTTTTCCTGCACATTGCAACCGTCTTCAATTACAATTCCGCCCCAATCGCCTCGCAAAGCAGCACCGGGGCCTATGTATACATTTTTGCCAATGATTACATTGCCGGTAACGGCCGCCTGCGGGTGCACAAACGCCGATGGATCTACAACAGGAATAAAACCTTTATAGGCATAAAACATGAGGCAACAATTTTTACCGTGTTCAATATTTTTTATTTGGTACCTGGCATTTTAGCTTTATTCAACAGCCGTTGCGTCGCACTCATGTACTAAAAATCTTCCATCAACTTATTGAGATGCATTGTTAATGAACGCTAATTTATTATGTGTTGCACACTGCTCCAAAAGTACAAGTGAGTGACACAACAATGTACCATTGAAAGAAAATGCTGGTAACATAATCTATACATTCAGTCTAACCTTTTTTGTAAACTGTTCCCTTAAATAAAGCTGCCAGGTCACCATTTATTGTGTGAATGCGCACTTCATAAATGGCAATTTTATACGTTTGACTTACTTCTGTAGCCGTGGCAATAATTACATCGCCCGGCACCAATTGCTTTATATGCGAAATAGAAGTTTCGATTGACAACGCCTGCCGGCCATAACTATTAGAGGCAAAAGCCAGCGCACTATCGGCCAGCGAATAAGTAATGCCACCATGCGCTATGCCAAAGCCATTGCACATTTCGGGCCTGATGGTCATTTTTACTTTGCAAAACCCTTCACTTTCCTCTAATCGTTCAATACCCAGCCATTGGCTAAATAAATCTTTATTAAACATGCCATCAATTATGGAGGATACACTCATATTTTATGTGGTGTAGGTTTATTTACCTCGGAATACAGGTTTTCTTTTTTCTACAAAAGCTTTCACTCCTTCTTTAAAATCGCTGGTGGAGGCGGCACGTTGTTGCAACTTGTCCTCGTTCATCAGTTGCTCATCAAGGGTATGTGAGTAAGACCAGTTGAGGGCTTTTTTAGTATAAGCAAGACCACAAGTTGGCATATCGGCTAAAGTTAGTGCCAGTTGCATGCTTGCTTCAGCAAAACCTTCATCGGGTAAAACTTTGTAAATCATACCAATTCTTTCAGCCTCTGCTGCACCTATTTTATCGCCCAGCATCATTATGGAACTGGCTTTTTGCCAACCAATTAACCGTGGAAGTATGAACGTTCCTGCACTATCGGGTATCAGGCCAATTTTGCTGAAAGCCTGTATAAACGAGGCGGATTCTGCTGCTACTACAACATCGCAACACAAAGCAAGGTTGGCGCCGGCACCAGCGGCTACACCATTTACTGCTGCCACTACGGGTTTAGGTAAATCTCTTAATTTTTTAACCAATGGGTTATAATGTTCCGATAAAATCCTGTTCATACCGGGGCCATTGGGGTCGGCAATTTCAGCCAGGTCCTGCCCGGCACTAAATGCTTTGCCTGCGCCGGTTATGTATACCGAGCGAACTTCATCGGCTTTACAATCATCCAGCATTTGCTGAAAGGTCATAGCCATTTCCCTGTCAAAAGCATTCAGCTTGTCGGGCCGGTTAAAAGTAATAATGGCAACTTTATTTTTAATTTCAAAAAGTATAGACGACATGGAAGTATTTTTTGAATGTAGAAAGTATAAAGTAACTGTTTAAATGGCAATATTATTAATGACATTTAAAATAATCAAAGGGTTCCTGGCAGTCCTGGCATTGATAAAACGATTTGCAGGGGGTGCTTCCAAACTGGCTGATTAATTTGGTGTGGTACGAGTTGCATCGGGGGCATTGTACTGCCTCCTCTGCCTGGAAAGCGGTTGGATGACAAACACTTTGTTGTGGATTGGGAGGTGCAATACCGTAAGCTTTTAGTTTTTGCCGGGCCGTTTCACTCATCCATTCCGTTGTCCATGCCGGTGAAAGCACCGAATGGATTTTTATATTTTTATATCCTTTTTGCATTAAAGCCATCCTTATGGTCATAGCAATTACATCCATGGCAGGGCAACCGCTATAGGTAGGGGTTATAGTAACTTCAGCAATATTTTCAGCAGGGTTGTAAGCTACCTTTCTTATGATGCCCAGGTCGGCAACTGTTAATACGGGTATTTCGGGATCGGGTACTTTTTCAATAATCTCCCAGATCTTTTTTTCTTCAAAGCTCAGACCGGAAATTTTTTCATTACTGTTATGGTCAGAAGTATTTGTCATGATTTTATTAACCATCTGCGCTCACAGGTTACCAAATGGAATTAGGGTAAGCCCGTTGCAGGTATTGCATTTCTGCAAGTATAAATCCCAGGTGTTCTGTGTGAACTCCTTTTTTGCCTCCATTTTGTGACCAGCCAGGTTTTATAAAAGGTAAAGTAGCTTCGTCAAAAATAGTCATCACCCGTTCGGTCCAGTCTGCTTTCAAACTTTTTATATCCACACTTACACCATCACTTAATAAAGCCAGTTCGTAGGCAGCCGGTTCAAAAAGTTCACCAGTAAAATTAAGAAAATCGTTTATGGCATTTAGCATACGCTGGTGGCTTTCCGTTGTTCCATCGCCCAGCCTTATTACCCACTCACTGCTCCAGCGCAGGTGGTAAACCGTTTCTTTAATTGATTTTTCGGCAATGGCTGCAAGTTGTGCATCCGTGCTTTTTTTAAGTTGTTCAAAAAATAAAAATTGCCAGGCACTAAATAAAAATTGCCTTAATATAGTTTGGGCCCAATCGCCATTGGGTTGTTCTGTAATTAAATAGTTTTTATAGTTCCAAACATCGCGCAGGTAAGCAAGGTCATCTTCGGTTACGTCACGGTCAAAGCCTGTTGAAAAAGAATATGCCCCGGGATTTTCATTTATTAGTTTGGCGGCGTACTGGTAAAAATTCCTGGCCTGCCCAATAAGGTCCAGTGCAATATTACTTATGGCAATGTCTTGTTCCAACACGGGGCCATGTCCTGTCCACTCACTGTTTCTATGCCCTAATATTATTGAGGTATCCGCCAGGTGAATAACATAATCTATTAATGCCTCCAGGCGGGGGCGTTGTTGTAAAGTTTTAGAGATTGAATTGTTATCGCTGTTATCCATATTGTTTTATCGGCATCATATCCAGCTCATCCGGCAGCCTATACCCTTATTTTTCCTTACCCGCCCAAAGTTAAAATGGGTTATTTTAATTGAATGTAAAACTACTTATTGCAAAATATTATGTGTGGTAAAATTATTAAAATGGCTAATGAAAGCATATTCAAGAATTAATAAAAAAGAACTACATATGTTTTAACTCGTCGGGTAAGTTATAAAATGTTGGATGCCTGTACATCTTATCATTTGCAGGATCGTATAAACTGCCCGCATCGTCGGGGTTGCTGGCATGTACATGTTTACTTTCCACTACCCAAATGCTCACCCCTTCCATTCTACGGGTATAAACATCACGGGCATTTTCAATAGCCATGTTTGCATCGGTTGCATGCAAACTACCAACATGTTTATGATCCAGTCCCTGTTTACTTCTTATAAAAACTTCCCATAAGGGCCATTCGTTACTCATAAAAATGAAATTATTTATTGTACCGGCATTGGTAAACATGGTCGGCATCGTTGTGTCACTCACTTGTACTGCACAACATTTATCACCAATACCAGAAACTATTTTAGTTTTTAAAGTTAAGTGGATAAACCGATTACTAAACCAGCAGTAATATATAAAAGAGGGTTAAATAAAATGGTGAAAGAGAGCCCGGCAATGTTTGCAGCAAGCAATAGTTAAAGGTCTGCCGGGCTTCTCATTCACCATGTAAATATTTATCAGGCCGCAGCCATCGAAGATTTCTCTTTTTGTTTTGCAGCATATGCTTTTGCTGCTTCACGTACCCATTCGCCTTCTTCATGTGCTTTTACACGGGCATCTAACCTTTGCTTATTGCACGGACCATTACCGTTTACTACCTGCCAAAATTCATCCCAGTTAATTTCTCCAAAATCATAATGTCCTCTTTGCTCGTTCCATTTAAGATCATTATCAGGTATATTTAAACCTAAAAATTTTACCTGCTCTGCACATACATCAATAAACTTCTGCCGCAGTTCATCATTGGTAAAACGTTTAATCTTCCACTTCATACTTTGAATGGTGTTTGGGCTTTCGTCATCTTTTGGTCCAAACATCATAATGCTGGGCCACCACCAACGGTTAAGCGCATCCTGTGCCATTTGCTTCTGAGCTTTTGTGCCTTTGCAAAGTGTAAGTAAAATTTCAAAACCCTGGCGCTGGTGAAAGCTTTCTTCTTTACACACACGTACCATGGCACGTGCATAGGGTCCATAACTACTACGGCAAAGTGGAACCTGGTTCATAATAGCAGCGCCATCAACCAGCCAGCCAATTGCACCAATATCGGCCCACGACAAAGTGGGGTAATTAAATATGGAGGAATATTTTGCTTTGCCGCTATTCAACTGCTCAATCATTTCATCGCGGGAAATGCCTAAAGTTTCTGCCGCGCTATATAAGTAAAGTCCATGCCCTGCTTCGTCCTGCACCTTTGCTACCAAAGTGGCTTTTCGCCTTAACGATGGAGCCCGTGAAATCCAGTTGCCTTCGGGTAACATACCTACAATTTCGCTGTGGGCATGCTGGCTTATCTGGCGGATTAATGTTTTGCGATATTTTTCCGGCATCCAATCTTTAGGCTCAATGCGAATCTCTTTTTCAAGCTTGTCCTCAAATATGGTTTCTAAATTTTTCAATTTATTTCTCCTTTAGGATTACAAATTTAAGCCTTTAGGCTGAAAAAACTAACAACCGTTAGTTTTTAAGAAAATTTTCTCGGTATATATGAAGAAAAAAATGAACCAGGTTCTTTCTAAATAAAGCCCGAATTAAAAATATCGGGATTTATCTTTTTTTACAAAGTGCTTTATTTATACACTTTGTTTTTGCAACGATTAGATGTTGCCCAAATATTAGCTGGTGGTATAATTTTTATAACTAAATATTTATGCCGAGAGCTGGGTGTTAAAAGTTTTTAAACGCAGCGATATTAAAATAATTTATGTCCTTAATATAACAAGCTACGATTGCACCCCGATTAAAGTTGCTAGTATGAAAAGTGTGTTTTCTCCACCATATTACATTGGGAAATTGCATCCCATTAATTTTTTCATAACTAATTGCTTTTTTCTCTTTCAAAGGATTTTTTAACAAAATACCCTCTTACATGAATCATATGAGAAATTTACAAAAACGAGTATTACCGGGCATAGCCGGGGTAATAAAAAAAGCAACTTTATTCATGTTGCTTTTGTGTTGCAATTATATATTGCATGCCCAGGGTTTGGTTTCTGGTACAGTTACCAACGCTGATGGCACCCCTTTAAATTCAGTTTCGGTAACGGTTAAAGGAACCAGTCGCGGTACATCAACGGATAATGCCGGTAAGTTTAGTATTGCCGCAGGAGCCAGTGCAACCCTGGTTTTTAGTTCCATAAACTATGTATCCAAAGAGGTACAGGTTGCCGGGCAATCGCAAATAACAGTATCATTGGCTCCCAGTGGCGGAACCGAACTTGCACAGGAAGTGGTAGTAATTGGATATGGTACTGCTAATAAAAGAGACCTGACCGGATCGATTGCCACCGTAAAGGCAAAAGAAATTGCTGACAGGCCTTCGGCAAATCCTTTAGCGTTATTGCAGGGAAAAGTTACCGGATTATCGATTGTTAACTCTGGCCGTCCGGGCGATGAGCCTGATGTTAGAATCAGGGGAACAAACACCATTAATGGTGTAAAACCCGTTTACATTGTTGATGGAATTTTAAACGATAACATCAACTTTTTGAACCCTGCCGATATTGAATCGATTGAAGTTTTAAAAGATCCATCATCACTGGCCATTTTTGGAGTAAGAGGAGCCAACGGTGCTATAGCTATCACTACTAAAAAAGCTAAGGCGGGTCAATTATTAGTAAACTTCAACTCATCGGTAGGTATAAAAAAAGTGCAGCACAGGATTAAACTAACCAACGCTGCACAGTTTAAGGAATTATACAACGAGCAACTGGCTAACCAGGGAGCTCCTGCATTTGATTATTCTAACTGGAATGCTAACACCGATTGGCAGGATCAGATTTTTCAGGATGCTGTTTTGAATTATAACAATTTAAGTCTTACATCAGCAACCGAAAAGAACCGTTTTTACATGGGTATCGGGGTTATAAATGAAGACGGAATAATTAACCACGAAAATTATAAGAAGTATACTTTAAACTTTAGTGATGAATTAAAGGTTTCCCGTAGTTTGAAATTTGGCATTACCATGAATGCATATAATGCCAGTTTACCTCAAAACAGGTCGGTAGGTTCGGCTATCAGGGCTGCGCCTATTGCGCCTGTAATAGATCCTACAACCGGTTTGTATCATACTTTGCCCGCATTTCAGCGTGCACAGGTATTTAACCCTTTAGTAAATATTGAAAGTGAAGCCAATACTTTAATCAGTAAAGAATTCCGTGTAGTAGGTAGTATTTACGGGGAAGTCGACTTCTTGAAAAATTTCAACTTCAGGGCGCAATTGTATGCGGATTACGGCTTTAATACTTCGCGGTCGTACAACCCCATTTTAGTTGTGTATAATCCTGAAATCGTGGGTGCTAATAAAAGAGATACTTCAAGCAGGGCAACTTCTGTGGCACAAGGCCAGAGTATTTATCCTAAAACCCAAATGGATTATTTACTTACCTACAAAAAGAGATTTGCAGGTGGGCACGATTTACAATTACTGGGTGGTGTAACAACGTACTACAGGGGCTTTGAAGGAACCAATTCATCTGTACAACAAGGTAGTGCACAGGTTATTCCAAATAATAAGGATAAATGGTTTGTTGATGCAGTGGGAGATCCTTCAACCAAATTAGGTTCAGGTAGTTCATGGGAAGATGCTTCGTTATCTTATTTAGGCAGAGCACTCTATAATTACCAGCAACGTTATTTGATTAATGCCAGCTTTAGAAGAGATGGTAGCAGCCAGTTTTACCGGTTAGGTAATCAATGGAAAAATTTTGGAGCAGTTGGTGTGGGTTGGGTTATAAGTAAAGAAGACTTTTTTGCGAATGTAACCGCAATTGATTTTTTAAAGATCAAGGGATCATGGGGTATACTGGGTAACAAAAACATTGATGCACGTTACAGGTATCCTGCATTTCCTACATTAACCAATGCTAACTCAGGCGTTTTTGGTGAAAATATAGTAGCTGCTTTGGAGCGGGAATACATTCCCGATCCTTCGCTTAACTGGGAAACTGTTAATTCCTACGAAGCAGGTTTAGAATTAAACACCTTCAGAAACAAGTTACAGTTTGAAATGAATTATTATCATAAGCTTACCAAGGATGTTTTGACTTTGATTGAGGGGCCATCTGGTACATTGCCGGGGTTAGGTAATTTGGGTGAAATTCAAAACCAGGGATTTGAATTTTCTGCAACGTGGAATGAAAGGGTAAATAATGATTTTAATTATTCTATTTCAGGAAATTTAACCACAGTAAGCAATACTGTAAACCGTCTTAATAAAACAGGATTTGCTATTTTTAATGGTCCAGCCAGAACAACGGCAGGCTTCCCTATCGGGTATTTTTACGGTTATGTTCATGATGGTATTTACCAGTCAAATACCGAAGTAACTAAAAGCCCTGTTAGCAACATAGGAACCGTTTCCGCGGGTGATATTAAATACAAGGATGTTAATGGCGATGGTAAAATAACCACAGATGATCGTACAATAATTGGTAATCCCACACCTGACTTTATGTATGGTGGTTCGGTTAACACGAGCTATAAAGGGTTTGATTTAGGTGTAGATGTTCAAGGTGTTTATGGTAATGAAATTTTCCGTGCCTGGAACCAGGGAACTTTTGCTGATTTTAATTACCAGGAGCAAAGAACCGCACGCTGGAATGGCCCGGGCACCAGTAACTGGGAACCTATTTTAAATACTAAAAGAAGTAACAATTACCAGAATTCCACCTATTGGATTGAAGATGGAAGCTTTTTCAGAATTAGGAATTTACAATTAGGTTATGCATTTAATCAGAATATTCTCAGCAAGGCTCGTGTAAAATCCCTGCGTATTTACCTGAATGCACAAAACCTGGCAACCTTTACAAATAGTACAGGTTATACTCCTGAAATTGGTGGAAGCGCAACCGGATTTGGTATTGACAATGGCACATACCCGGTACCTGCTATTTATACTGTAGGTATTAATTTAAATTTTTAAGATTAAGCATATGAAAAATAATATGATACTAAAGTGGAGCTTACCAATATTAAGTATGCTTTTAGTAATATCTTCCTGTAAAAAGAATTTCCTTGACCGTCAGCCCTTAGGCAGATATATAGATTCAGATATTCCGGCAGGTTCTTTTGATAGCAAAATATTTGCTACTTACTCCCTGCTAAGAGCCGGAGGATTTAATAACAACCTTTTTCTTGGTATTGAAAATTTCAGGAGTGATGAAGCAGAGAAAGGAAGTTCTGTTTCTGATGGAGCTGTTCAGGGATTAATGTATGACGAGTTTCAATATGATAAAACCAACGGTGGCATCAGTGATTACTGGACATCGCACTATGCACTGATTATTGCAGCCAATTCAATTATTTCTGATATTGATTCTCTAAAATTAACCGATCAGAATACGCTTGTTAACAAAGCTGAAGCTAAGTTTTTAAGAGCCTTCTCTTATTTTCATATGGTTCGCAATTTTGGTTCAATACCAAAAATTGATTTTAAAATATATGATGCTGCACAGGTTAATAAACCAAAGGCACCTGTTGGTGAAATCTTTAATTTAATTGATGCAGATTTAGCGGAAGCAATTTCCACTTTACCGGTATCGTGGGATGCTCAATACCCGGGCCGTTTAACAAAAGGTGCTGCGTTAACATTACAAGCTCAAACCTATATGTGGCGTAGCAACTGGGCTGCAGCATTGGCCGCAGCAAAAAATGTAATTAACCTGGGTAGGTATAGCCTGGTAAGTAATTACGGAAGCCAGTTTAGAAATAACGGTGAAAACGGACCTGAATCTATTTTTGAAATCCAGGCATTTTTTACACCTACGCAAAACTTAGGTATTATCTATTCAAACGTACAAGGTGTGCGTGGTGCCGGTCAATGGGATTTAGGCTGGGGCTGGAATGTTCCCACACAAAAATTGGTGGATGAGTATGAAACCGGTGATCCCCGTAAAATTGAAACAATTTTATTCTCCGGACAGGTTGATCCTTTATACGGCGAAAATGTTCCACCGGTACCAACTATACCGCGTCCTTACTGGAACAAAAAAATCTATACAAATCCGGCCGACCGCCTTGCTAAAAACAATCGTTTTGGTCCGTGGATGAACCACAGAATATTACGCTATGCTGATGTTTTATTAATGGCTGCTGAAGCTGCTAATGAATTAGGCGGCGCACAAAACACTACTGATGCTTTAAATTGGCTCGAAATGGTCAGGGCCAGGGCAAGGGGAAATAATACAGCTATTTTACCAAAGGTTATAACAACCGACCAGGTAGCATTGCGCAATGCAATCCGTCATGAGCGGTTTGTGGAATTAGCAATGGAAGAACATCGTTTTTATGATTTGGTACGCTGGGGAATTGATATAATTGTTTTACCTGCTTCGGGCAGTCCCGGATACCAGTTAAAGCATCGTTTATTACCTCTACCACAGGGTGAAATAGATAAATCGGGTGGTGTTCTGGTTCAAAATCCTGATTATTAATAGTTAAACATTTAAAGATAATTATATGAAGGTTAATAAGAATTATATAGTGATGATGTTGAGCATCCTGTTTACAGGCCTCGTTGTATCATCATGTCAAAAAATGGATAGGCCCCAACTTAAGGAACTTATTTTGGATCCGCCGCCACCGCCACTAACACTTTTAAACAGTAAAAGCTACTGGCACTTTAATGATAATGTAAGGGATACCGGTGAATACAGGATGGTCACCACTTCTAAAAATATTTCATTTGTTCCGGGTGTAACCGAAGGGCAGGCCGCACAAATTGGTAATAATGGATACATTGCCGTATCATCAGTTAATGCCGGGCTTAAAGCGCCGGGAAGTTTAACCCTGGCCTTTTGGATGAAGGGCGCTACAGGCCCTGTGCAGGGTGGCGCCCAGGGTGTGTTTGCCATTGCAAACAGTACCCAATTCTGGGGAAATTTAGAAATTTTTCTGGAGAATTATGTTGATGCAGGCGACCCCAATGCAGTGTTTTTGAAAATACATATGTTTAATGCAAATGTTGCCGGTGGGGGAGAAGAGTGGATACAAAATGATGACGTGAAATTGAAAAACGTATTGGGTAAATGGACACACATTGCTTTAACCTACGACGCCGTAACCTCAAAAATAACTTTGTATAAAGATGGTGAACCAACAGGGGTTAATAATAAAGTATTGGGTGGCGGTACCTACGGACCTCTGAAATTTGATAATGTTAGCGGTCTGGTTTTAGGAAGCTTTGCTTTTCAAACAACCCCAAGCTTTACAACCCACGGACCAGAACCCTGGGCTAAATCGTTTAATGGCGCGTTAGACCAGTTCCGTATTTTCACCAGTGCACTTTCGCCAACTGAAGTAAAAAATTTATTCACCAATAAGTTATAATAGGTTACAATATTTTAAAGGGGTTGCAATAATTGCGACCCCTTTTTTATTACTTAACATTTATAATTTGCAGGCATAAATTAAAAAACATTCCTTAGCTGAATAAAGCTTTTTTGTACAAGAGTGCGACGCAACGATGTTTAATATACATACCGAAGCTGGGTTCATCATCTTTTAATATATTTTTTTGGTAACCGGCAATTGATCCCGCATCAACATCGTTGTGTCACTCACTTGTACCGTAGTATTTTAATCATCATTTTTTTTAAGCCTTTAATTCGAATAGTTTTTTCTTTCATTAATAATTTAAATGAATCGTTTTTTAAAGTGGATATCGTTTACGTTAATAAGGCAGCCTTATTTATTAGGCAGTGGCTTTTTTAATAAGGTTTTTACATTACTGTTTGTTAGGCAGGTGTTCTGGTTATTATTAATTCTTTATATTCTTACAAATGTTTCCTGTAATAAAAAGGAAACCCTTTTTACCATTGAACCTTCTTCATTAACCAACATAACTTTTGCCAATAACCTTGAAAAGCGCAATGGCTTTGGCATACTGTATTACTTGTATTATTACAATGGCGGCGGCGTTGCAACCGGCGATGTTAATAACGATGGATTAACAGATATTTATTTTACTGCAAATAGTTTTGGGCATAATAAACTTTACCTCAATAAAGGCAATTTTCAGTTTGAAGACATAACGGAAAAAGCAGGTGTTGCAGGAATTGCAGATTGGTGTACCGGTGTAACCATGGCCGATATTAATGGTGATGGCTTGCTTGATATTTATGTTTCGGTAGTGAGCCAGGTTCATGGGCTGCAAGGCCATAACCAACTGTTTATAAATAAGGGTAATAACACCTTTATTGAAAGTGCTGCTGCTTATGGTTTGGATTTTAGTGGCTTTTCAACCCAGGCGGCATTTTTTGATTATGACCATGATGGTGATTTGGATTGTTACCTGCTCAACCAATCGAACCGGCCCAATGAAAATATTTCCGACACCAGTAAACGCCGTCTTGCAGACCCGCATACCGGCGACCGTATGTACCGCAATGAATTAAATACCGGCAGTAAAAAATTTACAGATGTATCGCAACAGTCAGGCATTTATCAAAGCAGCCTGGGTTATGGTTTGGGTTTGGCAGTAGCAGATTTAAATAACGATGGCTGGGATGATATTTATGTAGGTAACGATTTTCATGAAAACGACTATTACTACATAAATATGGGTGATGGAAGTTTTAAAGAAAGCGGCTCCGACCATTTCAGGCATTACAGCAGGTTTAGTATGGGCAACGATATTGCTGATTTTAACAACGACGGGCAACCGGATGTTTTTACTGCCGACATGTTGCCCTCTGATGAAAAAATTCTCAAGACATATGGCAGTGATGAAAACCCTGACATCTATAAATTCAAGCTCAATAAAAATGGTTATCAATACCAGTATTCGCGAAACTGCTTACAACGCAACAATGGTGATGGCAGCAGTTTTAGCGAAGTTGGATTGATGAGCGGGGTATCGGCAACTGATTGGAGCTGGAGTGCGCTGTTTGCTGATTTTGACAATGATGGTAATAAAGATTTATTTGTTTCGAGCGGTATTGTTAAACGACCGGTTGACCTTGATTATGTAAGGTTTGTTTCAAATCTTGCGCAGCAAAAAAGAAACGGTGCAGGAACAGATTTAGATGAAAAAGCATTGGAGAAAATGCCCGATGGTGCATCGCATCCTTACTTGTTTAAAGGCGATGGTAACTTGCAATTTACTGATTATAGCGAGGCATGGGGAACAGCTAATATGAATGGCTACTACAATGGTGCAGCTTATGCCGACCTTGATAATGATGGAGATTTAGATGTGGTCATCAATGCTATTAATGCTAAAGCAGCCATTTTAAAAAACAACGCTCCTGCATCCAATCATCTTACACTTTCTTTTAAAGGAAGTGGAATGAATACAAAAGGTGTAGGTTGTAAGGCTTACATATTCCACCAAAATAAATTACAGTATCAACAATTAATGAATACCAGGGGATTTCAATCTTCTGTAGGTTGTACACTAAATTTT